>NZ_CAJMXG010000236.1:0-4260 GCF_905219725.1 Oscillibacter sp. CU971 | reverse complement strand
CATAAATCCAGCGTATCGATCAGAAACTGCCACACCTCCCCTGTAATATCCGGCGCATTTGAGACAAATTCGTGCTCGTGCCGCGCAAACTGGGAGGACGAGCGGTAATTGAGGCTGTCAGTGGGGATTTTCACGGTAAAGGTGTAGCTTTCTCCCTTTTCCCGGCAGCGGAAGCTAAACTGGTTATCAAACAAAACCCAAGTTTGTCCATCCGCCGCACAGTCAAAATAGGTATCTGTCTGGGCCTTTTGGATTTTCACAGCCTTCGGATATTTTTGGTCCAGATACTGTTCCGCCTGCTCCAATTGCCCGCCCGTGCAGTAGAATTTCTTTTCAATCTCTATGTGCTTTCTCGGCTTGGCGGACTCCACAGTTTGATTCACCGCGTTTATCGTCTGGTCGGATTCTTCGCGCATTTTACACTCCTCCTTCAACAGCTCCCTGCTAAAGAACAAACAGCAATAGTCCGTCTCTAGAATACTGCCTTGCGCCGTGCCCTGCGCGCCGCGAAACATAGACTGTTGCGCGTAATTGCGGGTGGTGCCGTTGTCTATGCTGCGCAGAATAATATCCTTCCTAGAGCCGGTTTCCGGGTCGTGGGTCTTATACGCGCAGTCACTACCCTGAATATAGATAAACGCGCAGGTATCGACCTGGTCCTTGTTGCCGCCGGGCACGGGAAAGGTGATCCAGTTCTTCCCCAACTGCTTGCCGACCCGCTTTGCCAGCAGGTCATACTGCCGCCGCTGTCCCCCCAGTTCAATCTGCTCAAACAGAGGGATCCGGTAAAGGAAGGCCTGAGAAAGCAGTTGTACTACTTTGGCACGGTTTTTCTGTTCCTGGGGCCAGTCTCCATCCCGCAGGACAGTCCCGTCCGCCCACTTTTTCAACAGCGCATTCACTGCCTCGTCGTCCAAGCTGATATACTCAGAGACGGAAAAGTCCTCCCCGTCCCGGATCCGCCTCAAAACCGCGAAGGTATCATCCGGCCTAATCGCATCCAGCAGCAAAAACGCCTGCCGAAACAGTCGGTCAAAGATTTGTTCGAAAAGCTGCTTGCGGGAATTATGATAGACATTCTTATACATCTGATACCGGGCATAGATGAATTGCTCAATAGCGGGCAGATATCGGTCGTCAAAGCATAGCCGGTAGTTGCCGGTCTCCTGACTCGTCTCATAATCCGGCATCAGGCGCATGGAGGTAACCAGCTGTTGAATGTCGATGTGGCCAAACGCCATACCGCAGGCGGTGTTGTCCCTCAGGAGATAATCGATGCGGTCCGCGTCCAGCTGCCCACTGATTACGCTGTGGTAGATCAGATCGATCCCGTTGGTCCCCTCAGGGGAAACGGAGCTGTCCAGCAGTCGGCATACACGCTCCGGCATCATCGGGCCGAAACGGTTCACGATGACCCGGTGCACCGCTGTGCCCGGGTCCAGGATAATCCTGCGCGTCATTTTTTCGTGATCCAGGCCAAAAACCGTCTCAACGGTATGGGAGTAGGGGCCGTGCCCCAAGTCATGCAGCAGGGCGGCCAGAAGGGCGCAGTTGCGGTCTTCCTCGGTAAAATTCAGCTGCGGGTTGTTTTTATAAAGCTCTTTAAAATGGTCCAGGATCATTCCCATCACATACCACGTCCCAAGCGAATGGGCCAAACGGGTATGGGTGGCGTTTGGGAAGCTGCGGTCCGCCGTTGCCAACTGGCGGATCCTACCCAGCCGCTGGAACTCCCTGGTACATACGACGGCATAGAACGGATCTGCCATTTTCACATCTCCGTAAACCGCATCGCGGAACATATGAGACGAACTCAAGTTTGATGTTTCACTCCTCGCTTCGTTTTCCCGGTACTCCCTGCAAAAAGCAAGGAATTCCTCTTGAAACAGACTGGGAATACCGCTGACCCCGGGATTAGCCCCAGCGTTGTAATAAAAGTATGGAAATCGGCCATCACTTTTATGATATGGGAATATGTCTTCCAGCGGCACGACCCGCTCGCCAAAAAGCAGCTTGATTTTGTTGAAGCGCTTGGACTTAATGCCGCAGAATTTCACCGTCAGGTTGTTCCGGGAAAAATTGTACTGCTCGGTCTCAGCAAAAATGCGGGCGGCCCATTTCTCCACAATGGATTTTCGATCGGTTTCCCCGGATCGGTTCACAAACAGCTCAACCAATTTCGCCATCTGTTGACGGTTTCCCTTCTGCATGGGCGGCAGATAATAAAATTGTTCCTCATAGAACGGGGTTGGCTTAATCGGCTTGCCTTCAAAAATAGAAAACCCACGCTTATCCATACCCTCAGTGATCAGTACCGTCATATAACGGTCCACATCGTTCGAGGTCCCCCCCAGTGCCTTGGCACAGTCCTTCAGAAACAACTGGTACTCCGCCTGGGACTTCCACAAGCTGCTGCGGAAGCGCCGGGTTTGGTACTCCTCCGAAAGCTGGAGCAAATCAGTAAAATCCGTTTCAGAAAGCAGAGGCTCATACCGTTCCAGCCACAAGCGCAGCAGCGTGCGTTTCCAGGTCTTTGAATTCCCTGCTGTTTTCTTGACAGTTGTAAGTAGTTCAATCAGGGGGGACGGACATTGAGGTAGCCGTCTTGCCCGGCGAATCGCCGTCTGGCAGCAGCCAAACGGAATCCAATCTTTTAAGATCGAGGAGGCGTTCCCGCCGTCGTCTTCCAGTTCCAGCAGACAGTTTTCTGCCAGCAGGATGCGCAGATCCTGCTGAGAAACCTTTTCCCAAAACTCCTCCGGCAGCCGGTCCAGCACACCGGATTTCAGGCTTTTTATATAGCTCTCGTACTTTTGGCGGGGGCTTTCGCCTTTGTACTGGGCTAGCTCACTGCACATCCAATGGAAAAGCGCGTCCAAATCCGCGTCAGCTGAACGGCAAAAATACTGGGACTGAACATTATATCTGCGGCAGGGTGCCAACAGATAGGTATAAAACGGGTAGCTCCAGTTCTCCATATGGGCGCGGAGGGCGGCTCTTGCGTCCAAATGGAACGTATCCTGCTGTTTCTGGAGCAGCAGGTCGCTTCCATAATTCCACGTCCCTTCACAGACGATAGCAGAACTGGACGCATGGCTCAAAAATCGCTTTACCGACGGCAGGAGCATGATACAATCTGTCATATAGCGGGTCGTATACTTATAAAATTGCTTTGTAAGCAGGTCTGCGTACACCACCTTATGGTGGCTATACAGCCATTTGGGCTCAAAATTACGCGCGGACATGTAGCCCTCTAAAATACTCAGGGCGCTTTTGGAAAAGGCGGGGAACAGCACATAGTTCTCTTCGTAAACCGTATAGGCATTGCAAAGGCGCACGCTATCAACACGGCTTGTATCGTATCCGGCGGCATAGGAGTTGCGCATTAGATAATCAATGCCATCGGCATCGATCGGCCCATTCAGAATATGGATCACGCAGTTTTGGATGCTGTAAAAAAACGCCTCCATGTTAAATTCCAGCTGTCTTGCCACTGGGTATTCCCAGCCGATGATCATGCGGGCGATAAAGCACAGGTCCAGGGCGACCTCCCTGGGAAGCGGCTCCAGCCCCATACGATCCCGGGAGGCCCGCACCAATTCCTCCACAGAGGCCCGGAGCTCCTGATCCTGAAAAATATAGTACGCACTCATACGCTCATGGGGGTTCCCCGGGATGCTTCCAGTAAAATTCTGGCTTTGCAGGTCTCCCGTTTCTCGGAACGCCTGGAGCAAATCCTTGCCCAGATTTCCCTTCAGCTCTTTTTGCATCTGGGACACAATTTTCTGGAGTATATCGTAGACCCTAGCCTCTTCCTCCCCCGCCATGCCGTCGCCGATGATGACTGTTTCCTGTCTGTCGTAGCGCAGATCCAGGTAAGGGTCATCGTACAGAAATTCAAATCCGTGGGACTGCACAGGATGACCGATGTCGTGGAGCAGACAGCCAATGTCCAAAAGAGTGCTCCAGTGCCCCAGGCAGCACTTCAGCTTTTCGAGAAGCTCTTCCTCTTTCTCAGGCACAAGCTTCCATCTTTCGCAGCATATGCGCTTCACATATTCATGCGTCTTTTGGGCCAGGCTTCTATACATCTCCTGTCCAAACTTATACACACCTAGAGAGTGGGAAAATCGATCATGGGTTGCAGACGAAAAAACAGGTCGAAGACCTGTTTGAGCCACACCCTTAATCCGTTGCATTGGCTGAGTGTCTATTAAACTTTTTATATACGCCCGGCATACCGGTATATACCCATATACC
>NZ_CAJMXG010000235.1:0-4266 GCF_905219725.1 Oscillibacter sp. CU971 | reverse complement strand
TTTTTCTTCTGGAAGAAAAAGAGAAAATGGGGGGTGCAATGAACCAGCCATCGCTGGTATCCAATCCCCCCCGCCCGTCAGGGCGAGTAAAATCCCCCCCTTTCAGGGGGAAAAGTAAGGAGGCCCCGCCATGCCGCAGGCACCCGACTTCACCACCCTCTTTGACGACGACATCAACCTCCGGGGCCTCTTCGACATCTTAAGCCCCGAAAACAACCTGGTCCTCGCCGACGACATGATGCTCTCCGACGCCAAGGGCGTCATCCTCCGGGTCAGCGAGAGCTATGAAAAGAACTTCGGCTTCGTCCACAACTCCATCGTGGGCCGCTCCGCCTTCGATTTGGAGGCCGACGGCACCTTCTCCCCCTGCGTCACCGCCGAGGTCATCCGCCAGCGGCGGAAAATCACCGCCACCCAGACCATCAACCACGCCCACAAAAACGTCATGACCGTGGGCATCCCCCTCTTCGACCGCGCCGGCGATCTGAAATTCGCCGTCTGCTTCAACACCGTCTCCATGGAGCAGATCAACGCCATCCAGCGGAACTACCGCCACCTCCAGGACTCCCTCCAGCAGTACTCCCAGGAGATTGCCGAGCTCCGCACCCGGGCCACCTCCACCAGCCTCATCTTCAAAAGCGCCTCCATGCAGCGGCTCTGGACGCTGATGCAGAACACGGCCAACACGAAAGCCAACATCTTAATTACCGGGGAAACCGGCGTAGGGAAGAGCGCCGTGGCCAAGGCCATCCACGCCATGAGCAGCCGGGCCGACGGGCCCTTCATCGAAGTCAACTGCGCCGTGCTCCACGAAAATCTTATCGAGTCGGAGCTCTTCGGCTATGAGAAGGGGGCCTTCACCGGGGCCGCCAGCGGCGGCAAAATCGGCAAAATCGAGCTGGCGCAAAACGGCACCCTCTTCTTAGACGAAATCGGCGAGCTGCCCCCCCACATCCAGTCCAAGCTCCTCCAGCTCATTCAGGAAAAAACCATCGAGCGCCTTTCCGGCAACAAGCGCATCGAGCTGGACTTCCGCCTTTTGGTTGCCACCAACCGCAACCTGGAGGAGGCGGTCCAGCGGGGCCTCTTCCGCTCGGACCTCTTCTACCGGCTCAACGTCATCCGCATCCACATCCCGCCCCTGCGGCAGCGGCGGGAGGACATCCTCCCCCTGGCCCACCAGTTCCTGGCCCGGTTCTGCGGGGAGTACGGCAAGGCCCTCACCTTCAGCCCCCGGCTTTTGACCTTCCTGGAGCGCTGCGACTGGCCCGGCAACGTCCGCCAGCTGGAAAACCTGGTGGAGCGCCTGGTCATCACCGTTCAGGACCCCATTATCGACCTGGGGCACCTGCCCCCGGAGTACGACGCCGGGTCCGCCGCCCCGGCCCCCTCCCGGGAGGGCACCCTGACGGAGCGGATGGACGCCTACGAGGGGCAGATCATCCGGGAGTCTTACCGCCGCTGGCGCACCACTGTGGCCGTGGCCAAGGAGCTGGGCATCTCCCAGGCCACGGCGGCCCGGAAGGTGGCCAAGTACGTGAAGTAATGGACAATGGATAATGGACAATGAGGAGTTCCCGGCAGACGGTCCGCTTCCACCGCCCATCATTGTCCATTGTCAATTTCAAGGGGGGACGCCCATGAGCCTTGTTCAGCTGAAAACCGAATTGCGGCAGGAGCTGAAGCTGACTCCCCAGCTGATGCAGTCCATGGAGGTCCTTCAGATGACCTNCCAGGAGCTGCTGGAATACCTCTCCCGCCAGGCGGAGGAAAACCCCCTGCTGGACCAGTCCGACCCGCCGGAGCGGGCCTATGAGGAGCTGCGCCGTCAGGCCGGGTGGATTGACGGCGGCGTCCGGGACCGGGCCACCTTCACCCATGAGGAGGGGGCCCCGGAAGCCGGAGCCATGGACAGCGCCCTGGAAAGCCTCGCCGCCTTCCTCCGGGANCAGATTCACCGCCTCCGGCTCCCCAAGCCCCTGTCGGCCCTGTGCGAGTATNTGGCGGAGCTGGNGGACNGGGACGGATACCTGGCCCAGGAGGACCTGGAGGGCCTCACCGCCATGAAGATCCCCCAGGCCCTGACGGACCAGGCCCTGGACACCCTCCAGAGCCTGGACCCCCCGGGAGTGGGGGCCCGGTCCCTGTCCGAGTGCCTGCTGCTCCAGCTCAGCCGCCGGGACGGCGCGGACCCTGTGGCCATGGACGTTGCCGCCCGCTTCCTCCCGGAGCTGGGGCGGAAGCACTACGCCGCCATCGCCCAGAAGCTGGGGATTACGGTGGAGGCCGTGCGGCGGGCGGAGGCGGTTGTCGCCTCCCTGGAGCCCCATCCNGGCCGGGCCTTCCAGCCCGCTGAGCCCACGGTCTACGTCCGGCCCGACGTGTTCGTCGCGGAGCTGGACGGGGAGCTCCAGGTCATTTTGAACGAGTACNACCTGCCCCGGGTGTCCGTCAACGACTACTATCTCCGGCTTTTGAAAAGCTCCGACGAGAAGGAGACTAAGGACTACCTCCGCCAGAAGCTCCGGCAGGCCAAATGGCTNCTGGACAGCCTGGATCGCCGGGGGAGCACCCTGCGCCGCTGCGCCGAGGCGGCGCTGGAAGCCCAGCGGCCCTTCTTCTCCGGGCAGACGGGGGACCTGGCCCCTATGACGCTTTCCTCCCTGGCGGAGGGTCTGGCCCTTCACCCCTCCACGGTCTCCCGGGCCGTCCGGGGGAAGTACCTCCAGTGCCGCCAGGGTACATACCCCCTCCGCTACTTTTTCAGCCTCCCCGTCAGCGGCGGCGTCTCCCGCCAGGCGGCNAAGCAAGCCCTGCTGGCCCTCGTCCGGGAGGAGGATCGGAAACGGCCCTACAGCGACCAGGACCTGTGCCGCCTGCTGGAGGCCCGGGGCGTCTTCGTGGCCCGGCGGACGGTGGCCAAGTACCGCCTGGAGCTGGGCCTGGGGTCCTCGGCGGCCCGGAAAAAATAAGCAAAGAGTGCCCTGCCGGTTATGGCAGGGCACTCTTATTCCGCTTAGAATGAGGAAGGGGGCTTACTCGGCGGACTCGGCCTTCTCGGCGGGCTCNTCCTTCTCCGCGGGGGCGGCGGCGTTGGCGGCACGGAACAGGAAGGTCACAATCTGGCCCCGGGTGCAGGTGTTGTCGGGGGAGAAGGTGGTCTCGCTGGTGCCGGAGGTGATCTTCTGGTCCACAGCCCAGGCCACGGCCCCGGCGTAATCCGCGTCCTTGTCCACGTCGGTGAAGCTGAGCTCCGCCTCAACCTCGGGCTTTCCGGCCACGCCCCACATGAAGCCCACGGCCATCACGCGGGTGCAGGGGGCGGAGACGTCCTCGCCCTCGGCAATCAGCTTCTGCTCCACGGCCCACTTGGCGGCGCTGTCACGGTCGGACACGCCCTCGGCGGCGCCGGGCTTGCCGTTGGCGCGCCACAGGAAGGTGAGGATGTTGGAGATGGAGCAGGTGTTGCCGGGCCCAAAGGTGGTCTCGGTGGTGCCCAGGGTGATGCCCCCGGCCACGGCCCAGTCAATGGCGGCGGCAAAGGGGGAATCGGCGGCTACATCGGTAAACTTGGGGGCGGCCTCGTCTTTCTTCTCCTCGCCTTCCGCGGGAGCTTCGTCTTTCTTCTCTCCGTCTTCGGCGGGAGCTTCGTCCTTTTTCTCCCCGTCTTCGGCGGGAGCTTTGTCCTTTTTCTCCCCATCTTCGGCAGGAGCTTCGTCCTTCTTCTCCTCGCCTTCCGCGGGAGTTTCGTCCTTCTTCTCCTCGCCGGAAGACTCNGTGGGAGCGGTGGTGCCCGTCTTGTCTTCCTCGGCGGCGAAGGCGGGGACAGCCAGGCTCAGGCTCAGCGCCAGGGCCAGAGCCAGGGATAACAGCTTTTTCTTCATGTTGGTTCCTCCAAAAATTTTTTGACCCGGCGGACGGGAACGCTCTCGTCCGCAGCCGGCAGAATGAAACGTATTTTACTCCATCCTGCCGGAAAATGCAAGAGGATTTGTCACATTCTGCAAAAAGAACGGGAACTTTTCCACAGCCATGCCTGCCTTCAATTTGGGAGGCCGGCGTCAGAATTTGTCATTTTTAGCTTCCCTGCCGGAGAAAAACAAACGCTTGCGCTGTGTGCTTTTCCGACAACTCCGCCGTTTTTAGCGAAGCTTTCCGGTGAAAAGCCCCCGCGCCTTCCGGCGCGGGGGCTTTCGCGGGTCAGCCGGTTTTCGCGGAAAACCTCCGGCGGGGCGCGCCCGCCGGGGAGGGAGGAAAGGGGATGGG
>NZ_CAJMXG010000234.1:0-4426 GCF_905219725.1 Oscillibacter sp. CU971 | reverse complement strand
CGCTCATTTTTCTGCATCATTCCCTCATTATACTACTTTTCCCTCTATTGGTACAGCTTCTTACTTTTGGGGGGAGCAGAAACACAATGGCACACTTTCGCCGTGAAAGCTATTCAGCAAAGCCAACGAAAAATCGGGTTGTCAGATTGGCATAGACGCAAAAAGTCTATATCACATCGTGGGCTGTGTGGGCGGTGCCATCTCCTCCGCCATCCATTGGGCGCTGTAGTCCTTCAGTGTCTGCCCGGTCTGCTCCTGGCAGTAGGCGTCCATCTTCCGAAGCAGAACTGCTTTTTCAACAGCGTTGAGCCGGTATTCCACTGACTCCTCACACCCGTCCGCCCGGTGCAGGTCGACCTCCAGCTCATCGCAGACCTGTCCGGAGGCCATGTCGTAGTTGGCGTAGACGTTCAGGGTGTCGTCGTTCTCGCCGGTGCAGACGTGTGTGCCGAACACCGCGTCCACATCAAAGTTGGTCTCCATGTAGAAATTCAGCAGGCCATCTATCTCGCTGATCTCCTCCGCAAAGGAAATCTCACTCGTGGAGATGTGCCCTGCGGAGGGACGCTGCCGGCCCTCTAAGCTGCTCATGAACCGATCTAAACTCCGCCCCGGCTTCTTCTCCTTGCTCCGGTAGGTTTGGTTGACTGCAATAAAGATGTCCCTGATTGAATAGGTCCTCCAGCCGTGCCCGGTGTCAATTGTGGACAATTCCTGCCTGTCAAAATCCAGATCAAACACCGCGGCGACCTTACTTGGCTTTGCCATGCGGAGCGCCAGCATCCGTTCATATAATTCCGTACCGATTGGCTTTGAGCTGTAAAACTCCTTCGGGACAGCGGTGAGCGCCGGTTCTCTGCTCCTGTTCCCGAGGAAGCCCTGCAGCGTGTTGGCAACACAGAGAAGATTTTCACTGCACTCCAGCATGAAAAACCTATCCGCCCCATTTTCACGGACGTGAAACACCGTGTATGGATCTTCCGCCTGTTCCAAGTCCAGCTCTGTCGTTTGTCCTTCTTCCCACGAGGCGTACTCCGATTGGATGCGGCCACGAACCTCCTGCTGAAGTTCCGGAGGCACCTGCTCCTCATACAGACGAAGGAGCATATCGTTCATCCGCTCCGCTACAGTAGTGCCCTGTTCCGCCAGTACAGAGGACAGCGCGTCCAGCTTATACTCATGGAGCCACAGTTCCAACTGCACATCGCCGCTCATACGCCGGCCTCCTTTCCGCCGCCTGTGGAAGCGGACGCCGGTTTGGGCGTCTCCGCCTTGGGCTGACTGGGGCGTGGCGGACGCCTGGGACGGACGGGCGCGGACTTGGCGTCCAGGTACTCCCGCAGCGGCTCCGGCACCGTCTGCTCATAGAGAAGACGCAGGGCCTCATCCATCTTCTTCTGCACTGTGGTGTTCTCCTTCTTCAGATAGAACACCAGCGCCTCCATCTTCTCGCTGTCGAAGGACAGCATGATTTCATTTTTCTCCATACTGCTTTCCCTCCTTTGCTTTACATAGTGGGTCCTGTCTGGAGCGGAGCGGGTCCGTTCCGACGCTGTGCTGGCGGCTCCGGCAGATGTTCTCCGTACACCGCCGCACAAAAAGCGTCCATCTTCTGTTTCAATACCTGCCGTGTTTCATCCGGAAGAGTACAGGAAAACCACTCGTCGCCACCAGGAGACCTCACCACAATATCCAGCGTATCATCGACCTGGCCTGTGTGTTCATTGTAGGAGGTGTACGCCTGAATATAGGAGTCCTCAGCTTCACTGGACAGCTGTCTGCCAAATACCTCTTGTTCATCGGCAAGGACATCAAACTGGAATGTGATCCAATCCCTTTCCGCACCGATTCGTTCCTGAATGTCCAGATCCTCAGCTGTCAATGTGCGGCTCCCCTGGAGTAAGGGATACTGTATTGACATCCATCCCGTTGCTGCCGGTATGATCTCCGGTTTTGCCTTTTCCAGTGTGGCGGCTATGGTCATCTGATAGGGGCCGCTCAGCCAGCGGACGCCACGCTCATCAAGGAACCTGCCCCCGGCCCGGTTCATGATCTCCAGATCAAAGTCGGAAGCATCTACAGTTCCCAAGGCAGAGGGCAGGCCGCGTCCCACATAGGCCACGCAGAGGGCAGCCCAGTTTGTGATCTCCGGGTAGTCCCGAACCGCGCCCCGGTACACTGAGGACTGCTTGACTGCCTCCTCATCCTTGACGCAGCCAGAAACAAAACCGCTTGCCCAGTGCGGTCCGGCGTCTCCACCCAGGACGATGTGTGTGAAGCGGATAGGCATCTGAGCGGTCATACGCACCAGCGACCGCTCCGCCTCATTTCGGGCGAGGTCAAGACGGTTGTCTTTGCCAGTCCAGGGCAGGTGGGAGGCCATGTCCTCCAGCAGTTCCCGCACCACATTGACCTGGCGGCGGCGGTCGTCGCCGGTGTCCTCCAGCGCGGTCACGAAGTTCCGCAGATTCTGGATGGTCCCTCTCTGCAATTGGAGAGAGGCGGGCACAGCCGCCGCGCTGCCGCCGGCCTGTTCCAGCTCACGGTCGAACTGCTCCATCAGCTTCGGATCGGGGACCTGTTCCTCCAGCCTTGCCATGCCCTGGAGGATGGCGTCTATCCAGAGGCGGCGCTGGGCCTGCCAGGGGGGAGCACCCTCCGGCTGGTGGCGTTCCCATCCGTTTTGGCGCTCGATGGCGTAGGCGGTGAGGCCCTCGGCCACGAGGGGGATATTGAACCTGTTCACAGCTCCGCACCCCCTATCCCATCACAGTCCCCATGGACTGCTCCGCCTCCATAAAAGCGTCGTGGGCTTCGTTGAACCGCACCAGTTCCTCCGGGTCTACGCCGGTGAGTACGATCTCTGTCCCTTCAGGCGTGTCGCAGATCTCAGACACACGGGCATTGAGCAGGGCGGCATGATCCTCCTGCCCGGCGTCCGTCAGCTCACACAGATTTTCCACCAGCACCGACTGCTCCGCTTCCTCATGGCACAGGAACATCAGCCCGCCTCCTTTCAGCATGGGAAGCAGATCCTTCAGGAGAAGCTCAGGCGCTTTCTTCTCCTGGAGCTGCTGGCAGTATTCCGGATGATACTCCACTTCGATGCAGCCGTCGTGCATATCCACCGCCGATACTTCGGGGCGCTGCTTCAGGGCAGCTCGGAGCATAGAGTCCAGCCCGCTGCCCTCCTGGATTGTCAGATCCAGATGCTCCTCCAGATCCTCGAAATAGACACACCAGTTTCCGCTGGTGGTATTCTCCGTCCCCCAGCGGATGATAAAGTCCGCCGCCCGATCCATCTGAGCGTTGACGATGTCCCGCATTCCGGGAATGTAGGCCGCGAGGCGGGCGTAGTCATACTTCTCCGCGTCAACGAGCACCCCATCATTGCTGCCCTGGCCCAGCGCCAGCAGGCAGTGGATGATACCGTTCCTGTGGAACATACAGCCCTTGTTCTCCCGAATAAACGGCTGCTCCACCAGTGGGGTGATCTTCAGCCGGCAAAAATCCTCATGGGACAGTTCTACCACTTTTTCGATCTGGCAGTCGTCCATCTGAAAATTGACCGGCTTTTCTGTAAAATTTGCTTTGAATTTCATAGTGCGTTTCCTCCTCTCTGCAATTATGGCAGATAGCTTCTGGGATTGGTCCGCTCTCCGTTGATGCGTACCTCGAAGTGGAGGTGGGGGCCGGTGGAGCGCCCGGTGGAACCGGAGAGGGCGATCACATCCCCGGCCTCCACCGTCTGGCCCACCCGCGCCAGCAGCTGGGAGTTGTGGCCATACAGGGTAGACAGACCGTTGCCGTGGTCGATCATCACATAGTAGCCGTAGCCGCCCTGGTTGTAGGTGGACACCGTCACTGTTCCCGGCAGGGCGGCGCGGACAGATGTGCCGGTGGGAACGGCCAGATCCATCCCCGTGTGGCCCCGCCGCTCCCCGGTGAAGGGGTCACGGCGGTTGCCGAACTCCGAGGTGACCACGTTCCGCCAGTTCTCCCCGATGGGGGAGCAGAAGCCGTCCGCGCCGATGAAGGGCACATCCGACCCGGCGAAGCCGCTGCCGCCGCCCGCCGCTCCATATCGAATCAGGTTATAGATGCTGTCGGCGTTGCTCCGCTGCTCAGCAGTAGGCGTCACACCCATGGCGGCGATGTTCTGCCAGACGGTTCCCAGATCCTCGATGGGGATGGCGGCAGAGTAGGTCTCCTCTGTCTCCTCCGGCGGATCGCTGCCCTCCACGAGAACCGTGCGGATACGCTCCTCCCAGGTGACAAAGCAGTCCGCAAAGGACTGAGCGTCCCCATGGCTTCCGGCGCCGAAGTACAGAGCATAAAAAATCGCCTTGACGCGGATATCGTCAAGGCTTGTTTCTTCCTCTGTATTCTCGTTGATGGCAGCAATGGCAATATCCAGCTGAGCGAA
>NZ_CAJMXG010000233.1:0-4468 GCF_905219725.1 Oscillibacter sp. CU971 | reverse complement strand
CCCTATTTTATCATCTTTACATGAAAAAGTCTGCCGGTAGGCAGACTTTTTCGACAAGCTGGAGCGTGCCGCAAAAGACGGCACGCTCTTTTCAGCATTAAGGTGTAGTATTAGGAAAGAAAAGATAAATGGTGAGAAGGAACAGCCCCTACCACAGTTCGTTTCTTCTCCAGCCGCAAAGCCCACACATTTCAACAGCAGGAGCAGCAGCCAGAAATTATGATAAGATATCACCGGTTATTTTACAAGCTGTTTTCCACAAAAATAGCTGCCGGGAAGCTGTACGCAATGCACGACGGTTTGAGGGAGGCGAAACGATGGTTTGTCCGGCGTGCGCTTCCCGTGGGAACTGCACCCCGCACGCCAACTGCACACGGAGCCTCATTGAGTGTGAGGGGGCAAAATTGTGTACCACAGGGCCAGGATCAGGCGGAAGCGGCTTCCTGATGCGGCGGGGACGAACTCCGCTGCCGCCGTTATGGCGCGGAAACGCCGGGGCTTACAGCCGGGCCACGCCGGACTTCCGGGCGGCATCGGCCACAGCCTTGGCGACAGCGGGGCCCACCCGCTTGTCAAAGGCCTTGGGGATGATATAGTCGGCGGTCAGCTCCTCGTCGGAGATCAGCCCGGCCAGCGCCTGGGCGGCGGCCATTTTCATCTCCTCGTTGATGTCGCTGGCCCGGACGTCGAAGGTGCCCCGGAACACGCCGGGGAAAGCCAGGACGTTGTTGATCTGGTTGGGGAAGTCGCTGCGGCCCGTGGATACCACCGCCGCGCCGCCGGCCTTGGCCTCGTCGGGGAAAATCTCCGGTGTGGGGTTGGCGCAGGCGAAGACGATGGCGCCTTTGTTCATGGTTTTCACCATTTCCGTGGTGACGGTCCCCGGGGCGGAGACGCCGATGAACACGTCCGCGCCCGCCAGGGCATCAGCCAGGGTTCCCGGCTTCTTCTCCAGGTTTGTCACCTGGGCCATCTCCTCCTTAATCCAGTTCAGGCCCTCCCGGCCCTGGTAAATCGCGCCCTTCCGGTCGCACATGGTGACGTTTTTAAAGCCCGCGGACAGCAGCAGCTTTACGATGGAGATGGCGGCGGCCCCCGCGCCGGAGGTGACCACCTTCACGTCTTCCCTTTTCTTGCCTACCACCTTCAGCGCGTTGGTCAGGCCCGCCAGGGTGATGATGGCCGTCCCGTGCTGGTCGTCGTGGAAGATGGGGATGTCGCACTTTTCCTTCAGCTTCCGCTCGATTTCAAAGCACCGGGGGGCGGCGATATCCTCCAGGTTGATGCCGCCGAAGGACCCGGACATCAGCCACACGGCGTTGACGAACTCGTCCACGTCGTGGGTCTTCACGCACAGGGGGAAGGCGTCCACATCGCCAAAAGCCTTGAAGAGCACGCATTTGCCCTCCATGACGGGCATGCCCGCCTCGGGGCCGATGTCTCCCAGGCCCAAGACGGCGGAGCCGTCGGTGATGACGGCGCAGAGGTTGTGCCGCCGGGTGAGCTCATAGCTCTTACTCACGTCCTTTTGAATTTCCAGGCAGGGCTGGGCCACGCCGGGGGTGTAGGCCAGGCTCAGATCGTCCTTGGTCTCCACGGGGACGGTAGTCACGACCTCAATCTTACCCTTCCACTCGCCGTGGAGCCGGAGGGATTCCTTCGCGTAATCCATAATGCTGTTCCTCCTTCTTATTTCTGGTCCTCAAAATCGAAGTGGTAGGGCAGACCCAGCTTATCCCGGACCTCGATAATTTCCTTTTGGATGGTCTCGCCCACGGGTACGCCCTTGTCCTTCCGCTCCTGCCAGGCCAGCCATTCCTTCTCGCCGGCGGTGTAGATGCGCTCCGCGCCGGGGGCCTTCTGAGAGTTCCGGAGGCCCCGGCAGATGCCGCCGGCAGTCTTCTTGAAGGTATCCAGGCCCATGAAGAACTCGGGATTAATGACGAAGAAGAAATGGCCAAGGCGGTACATCTGGCTGCTGCCGTCGGGGGCCTTGCCGCTGAGGCCCTTCAAGTAGGGGCCTCCGGCCAGCGCCGCGGAGAGAATCTCCACGATGGTGGTAAAGCCGTAGCCCTTGTAACCGCCGGTGGCCTCCCCCAGGCCGCCGACAGAGAGCAGGGCGCAGTTCCCGGCCCGCATCTCCGTGAGAATTTTTGCGGAATCGCTCATGGTGCCGCCGTCCTTGGTGACCACCAGCCCCTCGGGAGTGGGCTTGCCGCTGCGGGCATAAAACTCGATTTTCCCGTTCTGGATGGTAGAGGTGGCGCAGTCAAAGTTAAAGGGGAACTCCTCGTCGGTGGGCATGGTGAAGGTCAGGGGATTGGTGCCCATCATGGGCTCTACGCCCCAGGTGGGAGCTACGGAGGGCCGGGCGTTGGTGCCGGTAATACCGATCATGCCGGCTTTTTCCGCCATGGTAGTCCAGTAGCCCGCGATGCCGTAGTGGGTGGAGTTGTAGACCGCGCCGCCGGCCATGCCGTATTTGGCGGCTTTTTCAATCAGCATTTCCATCATGTGGTAGCTGGCCACCATGCCCATTCCGTTGTTGGCGTCCATGACCACCGTGGTGGGGGTGTCTTTCACAATGTCCATTTTAGTCTCCGGCAGCAGGGTCCCGTTGACAATCCGGTCAATGTAGATGGGCTTGAACCGGTTGCATCCGTGGCTTTCGATGCCCCGCCGATCGGATTCCAGCAGGACGTCGGCGCAGATTTTCGCGTCGTCCTCCGGTACGCCGTAGCCCTTGAAGGCGTCGATGAGGAAGCTGGTCATCAGCTCCCACCTTACATAGGGTCTTGTCTCCATGGTTCAGTTCTCCTTTACTTAATTTTATAATTTTATTTTAACCGCTCAGAGGGGAAAGAGCGNTGTGATCCCGGCAGACAGCGGGGCTGGCCTCAGCCCTGGCGAGAGTAGATTCGGGGGAGCCGCCCCCGGAAGTTTTCCNGCGGCCCCGGCTTAGAAAGCNCTCGGCCTCATATATGGTTATGGTCCGGCGCGCCGGAGGCCGGGCAGGCCGGGCGAAGACCTCCGGATATGGGCGGCTGTCTTCGAGGGTCCCGTTCTCAGCCCTGAATGGAGGCCAGCACGTCGCGGGTCAGCTCGGGGAAATTTCCAATCACGGTGTCAATTCCCTTGGCCGCCAGGTCCCGCACGTCCTCTTCCGTGTTCACCGTATACGTATTGATCTCCAGGCCGTATTTCTTAAGCTCCGCCACGACCTCATGGGTCAGGTTCCGGAACATGGGGTGGTAGCAGGGCACGCCGTGCTCATGGCAGTACCTGCCCGCGCCAACAATCCAAGTCTCGCTGAGGAAGCCGTATTTCAGCTTGGGCGCGATCTCCCGCATCCGCAGGATGGTGAAGTGATTGAAGCTGGAGATGATGACCTTCTCCGCCAGGTGATACTCCTGGATCATGGCCCAGACCTTTTCCTCCATGCCCAAATACTCATAAACGCCGGTCTTCATCTCAATATTGGTGACAATGGGCAGATCCTTGACAAACTCGCAGTACTCCCGGAGGGTGGGAATGGGGTTCCGGCCATACTGCCCGGTGTAGATATAGGAGGCGTCCAGCGCCTGAAGCTCCGCCAGGGTGAAATCCTTCACCCGCCCGGTTCCATCCGTGGTGCGGTCCACCAGCTCGTCGTGGATGATGACGGGCTCCCCGTCACGGGTGAGCTGGACGTCCAGCTCAATGCCGTCCGCTCCGGCCTCCACCGCCTTGCGGAAAGCAAGCATGGTGTTCTCAGGATATTTGCCGCTGTAGCCGCGGTGCGCGAAATTTCTTGTCATGATTCGTTCCGTTCAAACCGTTCCGGCCACCTGGACACATGCCGGCGAGTCACGAAACGGTAGGGACGTANCTCCTTCAAGTCGGGATTTTCGTTTTTGCTGCCCGCCGCCGGGGTGGGAATGGCGGACAGGAGGGTCTTGGCGCGAAAGCGCGCCGGGCTGGGGAAGCGCGCGGGGGATATTTATTAAATTCAAGGAATTCCAGGTTCTCGGCCGTCCTGCAGCAACAGCCGGGCCGCGGCATTCCCTGATTTAACACAGAGCGGGCGTTTGAAAAGTTTAAAAAAACACGACAACGAACACTGTACCAGCCAGGTACGGTGTCGATTGCCATGTCTCAAAACTCTAAGCAACGATATTCACTTTTATCACTTCATCAATTTTACAGGGCCCGATCCGAGTTTCACCGGCGTTTTTATTTGCGCCGCCGTGCCCCGAAGCTAACTATGATTGGATTATAGCACCCCGCAGCCGCTCTGGCAAGGGTTTTCTCCACTCCGCAGATAATTCTTACAAAAGGCACAGGATTTGCCTGGAAATTTTGGCGCTTTGCCGATTTTGGCCATTTCCCGAAGGCCGCCCGCCCGCCGGGCTCTTAGAAGCTGTACCAATAGGCTAAAACCGCTTGAGTAAAGTGCTGAAAGCAGCAATGGTGCAAACAGCTTGTGCAG
>NZ_CAJMXG010000232.1:0-4487 GCF_905219725.1 Oscillibacter sp. CU971 | reverse complement strand
GGTCAGCACCGTCCCCAGGAAGATGGCGGGGACCAGCAGGAGGGAGACGCTGCCCCCTTGGCGGATCTGGTCAAAGATGTCGTTGGTCCCCTGGCCTTCGGTGCCCAGCAGCTTGTAAAGCCCCACAATGGCAAGGCCCGCCAGGGGCAGGCCGTACAGCAGCCGGGGATACTCCCCCCGGAGCTCCGTCACGGCTTCCACGGCCATGTGAAACGCCGTGCCCACCAGGCCGCAGGAGATCCCCGCCGCCGTGGCCAGCAGCAGCCACTTTCCCAGGGCCCGGGCGTAAAGCGCCGTCAGATCCCGCCGGGCCCGAAGGTCCCGCTTGATGCCGTCCAATGTCATAGTTTCCCTCCGCTCATGCAACGCGATGCTTATAGTATACAGGGCCCCCGGCCATAATGCAAGCGGAGGGGCGGGAAGAAAGGTTCACCTTTTCACAGAAAATTTGGGAAGACGGTTGATTCCGGTAAAAAAATCCTGTATACTATGGACAGGAAAGCGGCCCCGAAAGGGGCGGAATNTGTNGATNTTTGNATGNAGGAANNCGCTACGAAATACGGCCGCACCTACAATTTCTCCGCCGGCCCTGCCATGATGCCGGAGATCGTGCTGGAGGAGATCGCCGCCGAGATGATGAACTACCGCGGGAGCGGCATNTGCGTCATGGAAATGAGCCACCGGAGCAAGGTGTTCCAGCAGATTCGGGACGAGNCGGAGGCGGACCTCCGCAAGCTGATGGGAATTCCCGGCAACTACAAGGTGCTCTTCATCCAGGGCGGCGGCTCGGTCCAGTTCGCCATGGTTCCCATGAACCTGATGAAAAACGGGGTCGGGTGCTATGTGGAGACCGGCGCCTGGTCCAAGAAGGCCATTGCCGAGGCGAAAAAATACGGCGAGGTCAAAATTGTGGCCTCCTCCGCCGACAAGAACTTCTCCTATATCCCGGACTGCTCCAATCTGGACATTCCGGAGAACGCGGACTATGTCTATATCTGCGAAAACGAGACCATCAACGGCACCACCTATTTCAACCTCCCCGACACCAAGGGGAAGGTGCTGGTGTCCGACCAGTCCAGCATGTTCCTCTCCCGCCCCTGCGACGTGAGCCGGTACGGCCTCATCTGGGGCGGCGTGCAGAAGAACGTGGGCCCGGCGGGCATGGCGGTGGTCATCATCCGGGAGGATCTGCTGCGGGACGATCTTCCAAAATTTGTCCCCACCTATATGAGCTATAAGACCCACGCGGACAACGACTCCCTCTACAACACCCCCAACTGCTGGGCCATCTACTGCTGCGGCAAGGTCTTCAAGTACCTCCTGGATNACGGCGGCNTGGAGGCCATGCACCGGCGCAACGAGGAAAAGGCGAAGATTCTCTACGACTTCCTGGACCAGTCCAAGCTCTTCACCGGGGCCGTGCGGAAGGAGGACCGCTCCCTCATGAACGTGCCCTTCGTCACCNCCACGAAGGACCAGGACGCCGTCGTGNTGGCGNCTTCCAAGGCGGCGGGCTTTGACAACCTCAAGGGCCACAAGAGCGTGGGCGGCCTCCGGGCCTCCATCTACAACGCCATGCCCAAGGAGGGGGTGGAGGCGCTGGTGGAGTTCCTCAAGAAGTACGAACAGGAGCACAACTGAATTAAAGAGGGGACTTCGTCCCCCCTTTCGATTCCCCCCTCCAGTGACATCGGTCACTGGAGCCGCCGCCCAAGNCGGCTGGAGTCTTGGTATTTNCCTGACGCNCATGTCGTCANGAAAATGATTCAAATTTATTTTCCGCCAAGAGCGGAAAACCAGGGGAGTGCCCCTGGACCCCCNTCCGGGCTGCCGGACGCGCCNNGCCCCCAATGGGCNTGAGGGTTTTCCGACATTGGCACCCCTGGGGTGTGCCGGATACGAAAGGGGTACAATTATGATGCTAAAGCGCGTATTGGTCACTGACGGTATGGACGCCTCCGCCGTGGCGAAGCTCCGGGCGGACGGCTGCGAGGTGGTGGAGCAGTTCTATGAGCCCGACGCCCTGGGCCCCGCCCTGCGGGACTTTGACGCGGTGATTATCCGCTCCGCCACCAAAATCAAGGAGCCCCAGATTGACGCCGCCAGGGGCGGGCGGCTCCGGCTCATCGTCCGGGCGGGCGTGGGCATGGACAACATCGCCATTCCCTATGCCGAGGCGGCGGGCATCGCCGTGCGGAACACCCCCCGGGCCTCCTCNAACGCCGTGGCGGAGCTGGCCCTGGCCCTCCTCTTCTCCTGCGCCCGGAACATCTCCGTCGCCGGGCACACCATGCGGGAGAACAAGTGGGAGAAAAAGGCCTATTCCAAGGGCTTCGAGCTCTCCGGCAAAACCGCCGGAATCATCGGCTATGGACGCATCGGCCGGATGGTGGGCGATAAGTGCCAGGCCCTGGGGATGAAGGTCCTCTCCACCGTCCACCGCAACAAGCCGGAGGGCNGCGAGTGCGAGACCATGAAGTTCGTCTCCATGGACGAGTTGCTGGCGGGCTCCGACGTGCTGATTCTCTGCGCCCCCGGCGGGGACAAGGCCCTGGTGGACCGGGAGAGCCTGGGAAAGATGAAGGACGGCGTGGTGATTGTCAACGTCTCCCGGGGCAGCNACGTGGACGAGGGGGCCCTTCTGGAGGCTCTGNNGTNCGGCAAGGTCCGGGCGGCGGGGCTGGACGTGTGGATGAGCGAGAAGGACCCCAACTGGGCCCTGGCCCAGCACCCGGCGGTCTCCTGCACCCCCCACATCGGCGCGGGGACCCGGGAGGCGCAGAAGCGCATCGGCCAGGAGCTGGTGGACATTGTGGAGGGCTTTGCCCCTTGAGGGCGGAGCTCTGGGCACAGGAGTATGAAAAGCCATGCGATCGATTCGTGACATCTATAAGGCGGGCCGGGGGCCCTCCAGCTCCCACACCATGGGCCCCGCCCGGGCCGCCGCCCTCTTCCGGGAGGAGACGCCGGAGGCGGACGCCTACCGGGCGGTGCTGTACGGCTCCCTCTCCAAGACGGGGAAGGGCCACGGAACGGACCGCATCCTGACGGAGACCTTCGCCCCCCTCCCGGCGGAGATTGTCTTCTCCCAGGAGACGGTGGAACAGCACCCCAACACCCTGGACCTCACCGCCCTCCGGGGCGGGCGGGAGCTGTGCACCCAGCGGGTCTACAGCGTGGGCGGCGGGGACCTGGAATGGGAGGGACGCCCCGCCCCGGGGCAGGAGCAGGAGACCTATTTTGAAAACTCCTTCGCCGAAATCAAGGAGTTCTGCGAGTTCCGCTACATCAGCCTCACGGACTACGTGGAGCTGAACGAGGGGGCGGGCATCTGGGAGGACCTGCTGGAAATCTGGTCCGTCATGCAGCGTTCCATTCAGGAGGGGCTGGCCGCCTCCGGGGAGCTGCCCGGGGGGCTGCGCATTGAGCGGAAGGCCAAGTCCATCCACGACCACATTCTGGTGAACAAGCACCCGGAGATCATCGAGTGCCAGCGGGTGTGCTCCTACGCCTATGCCGTGTCGGAGCAGAACGCCGGGAACGGCCTCGTCGTCACCGCCCCCACCTGCGGGTCCTGCGGCGTGCTGCCGGCGGTGCTGTACTACTTCCAGGACANNCGGGGCCTCAGCGATTTGGACGTGGCCCACGCCCTGGGGGTGGCGGGCCTCTTCGGCGCCCTGGCGAAGCGGAACGCCTCCGTCTCCGGGGCGGAGTGCGGCTGTCAGGCGGAGATCGGCGNGGCCTGCGCCATGGCCNCCGCCGCCCTGGGCCAGATCTTCGGCTACTCCGTCAAGCGCATCGAGTACGCCGCCGAGGTGGCCCTGGAGCACCACCTGGGCCTTACCTGCGACCCCATCTGCGGCCTGGTCCAGATTCCCTGCATCGAGCGCAACGCCGTGGCGGCCATGCGGGCCATCAACTCCGCGAACCTGGCCTACTTCCTGGCGGAGACCCGGCGCATCAGCTATGACATGGTGCTCAAGACCATGTACGAAACCGGCATCCACCTGAACCGGAGCTACCGGGCGACCTCCGAAGGGGGGCTTGCCCGGCTGTATTCCCGGCGNGGGTGAAACCGGAAATAAGGAAACGAGAGCCCCGCCTGTCCCTTGGAACAGGCGGGGCATTTTGGGGATNTTGCCGAAACCCCCTTGCAATTTGAGGAAATCCGGGTTACAATAAGAACTGGAAACATGAATGCGGCAGGCCGCCGGGTGTAAGAGGCACCCGACAGCCCTGTACGAGTGTCCGTACCACTCAGCNCAGCAGTTTGAACTGCGCCACGGGCTTATTATACCCATTCCTCCACGCTTTTGCAAGGGTGGATAGCAA
Organism: Oscillibacter sp. CU971; assembly: GCF_905219725.1. Taxonomy (NCBI): domain Bacteria; kingdom Bacillati; phylum Bacillota; class Clostridia; order Eubacteriales; family Oscillospiraceae; genus Oscillibacter; species Oscillibacter sp. CU971. The sequence continues at coordinate 155 of NZ_CAJMXG010000232.1, read as the reverse complement.
GGTTGCGGGAAGGGGAACGATGGGCCGTGCGTTCGCATGCTCTTAGGCGGCGCTGAGTTCTTGGGACTTGGCGCCGCTTTTATGTTTCCGGCGGACGCCCAACCGGAGAGGGAGGTCCCACACACACGGCGGGTCCCCCCCGCCATCCCCTTTCC
>NZ_CAJMXG010000231.1:0-4503 GCF_905219725.1 Oscillibacter sp. CU971 | reverse complement strand
TCCTACATTTTATCCCTCATTAACTTTGTGGCCTGTCTGGTAATGAAGACAGACAGGCCTCTTTTCGACAGGCTGACATACCCCCTAGGGGTATGAATACGAGCGTAACACAAGAATCGTCCTGACGGAGCTGCTGCGGGCTGGAGAATGTGTTACAGACCGCACGGCGGGGACGAGAGAATGAGGAGCCCCGGCCATGGGCCGGGGCGGTCGCACAATAACAATTGGCCGTCAAGGGCCGCAAAAATTTTTCCAGGTTCCGAAGAGCCTGGAAAATTTTTTGCTTTCCGCTCCGCTCCAACCCTTGACAACCAACAGTGATTGTGCCCACGGTGGGCAACCGAAATCGCCGAGGCCGATTTCGGCAGGCCGACACGTTTTTATTTTGGAGCCGGGTGGTTGCCCGGAGAGAGGAGCACAACATGGAGCGGGAAAAATTCACGGTCACTTATGAATTGGATGAGAGAATGGTCAACCGTCTTAACAGGCTTACAGAACGGTGGAGGGCAATGGGCAAGGAGATTACGCCGGAAGAGCTGTTCAGCTTCGCCATGACGATGGACGGGGACATGGGCATCAAGAACTATCTGGACGTCGTGGATCGGTTTTTAAGAAGGAAGGGAGTGTAAAACATGGCGACGAAACCGAATATTCGGAGCATCCGCTTTTCTGACGAGCTGGCGGAGCTTATTGACCGGCAGGCCGGGAATACCTTTACGGAGAAATTTGAAAATCTTGTCACCCGGTGCGTTTGGGAGCTTCCGCAGAAGGAGGCGGAGCTAAAGAACATACAGGAGCGCATTGACGCAGAGCGGAAACGACTCTATGACCTGCACAACGCCGCCGAAAATCTCATGCTTATGGAAAGGGACATCAAGATGCTCCGTCGGGGCCTCGATGCCGTCATCCAGAGGGGAGAGGCAATCATCGAAGTAGCGAAAAAGGACTGACGAATTCGTAACACGATTTGACGCCGGGCCTCCGGGCGCAGCTCATGCTTTTGTGTTACAGTGCGGCTATTATCGGGGCTAGGGCCAGGGGGCCCGGTATACAAGGAATGGTAATCAGGAGCCACGGCTGGGAGGCTGGAGGGCTGACGGACTGGGCCCACGGCTGGAAGCTGGGCCAGGGGGCCCGGGGGAGTTTTTCATGCGAACCGGCCAAGGGCCTCCCGCATCTCCTCGAAGGGGCTGTAACACAGTTTCGTTGACGTCACTAAGCTGCAGCTTGCGCCGGTGTGTTACAATGGAGACCGCCCACGGCCTGGGGGCCGTGGGCGGCGGACTGTCGGAGGGAGGAAAGCATGGGACGAGGGACACAGCATTACATGACCAGAGACGAGCGTTTCCTGCTAGAAGGTATGTATATGACAGGGGCAGGAGTAACGGAAATCGCCCGGAAGCTGGGGTTCTGCCGCCAGACAATCTACAACGAGATTAAGCGGGGACTCTATATGCATCGCTGTGACTATTGGGACGAGGTGCGCTACTCGGCGGACAAGGCCCAGCAGATTCACGAATACAACCAGACCGCCAAGGGACGGCCCTTGAAAATTGGAAACGACCACGCCCTTGCCGACTACCTGGAAAAGAAAATGCTGGGCATCCAGCCGAACGGGAAGCAGGACCGGCGGAAGCGGTTTTCTCCTTCGGCGGCGCTGGCGNCGGCCAGAGCGGAGGGCTTCACCACCTCCGTCTGTCCCTCTACCCTTTACAGCTACATAGACNAGCGGGTTTTTCTCCATATCACCAACAAGGACCTCATTGAAAAGGGACGGCCCCGGCAAAAAGCGGAGCGGCCAGAACGGCGGACCGTTCACCCGGCTTTACCGTCTATTGTGAACAGGCCGGAGGCGACGAACCGGCGGGAAGAGCTGGGCCACAAGGAAATAGACCTCGTAGTGGGATGCGCCAATACCAAGGCGGCTACGCTCACCATCACGGACCGGAAGGGGCGGGAGGAAATGGCGTTTCTTTTGCCGGATAAACGGGCGGCGTCGGTTCGGGCCGTCTTTGACCGGCTGGAGCGGAAACTGGGAAAGCGGAAATTCCGGGAGACCTTCCGGAGCATCACCACGGACAACGGGCCGGAGTTCCTGGAGTACGATTTACTCACCCAGTCTATCTACGGCGGGAAGCGGTTTGAGGTTTATTACTGTCATTCCTACTCCGCCTGGGAGAAGGGGACCAATGAAAACCATAACCGTCTTCTNCGCNGGTTCTTTCCCAAAGGGACGGATTTCACGAAGGTTTCCCAGCGGCAGATACAGGAGGCCGTGGACTGGATGAACAACTATCCCAGGAAGGTCCTGGGCTGGCTGACGCCAGCGGAGGCGGGGCGGCTGTAACACAATGGGAGCTGCCGGCGGCGAAGGCCTGGAAAGCAGTTGTGTTACAATCACCAGACGGGCCAGTTCTTTTGGGGAAGCTCCTTGCGGGAATAGCTGTTGAACAGCTTCCAGAGGGACGGGGCGAAAATACGCCTTGTGTCGATGATGGGCAGCCCCATGGCGTAAAGGTCCATGATCTGCTTCGTGTGTTCATCAACCCCAACCTTGCGCCGTATCCTCCGGGCTACCACGCAGAACGGGACCAGGGAGCGGCGGACCACGTAAAAGTTCTGCGCCAGCCGCCGCAGGGTGACGTCCATATCCTCATAGCTTTGGGAGAAAATATCCACCGACGTTTTGTAATGCCGATGGTACTTGTAAAAATAAATCGCCTCCTGGGAGAAGGTCTTATAGTTCCGGTTATTGTACTCTATCCCCGCTTCGTCTATGATAATTTTTGCGTCCTCTATCATGAAGTGTCCAATATCCTCTTTAGCGTTCAGCTGGTAGGCTCCGGTAATGGGGACGTTTGAGAAAACGTCTATCCGCCGTTTCAGATACCGGCTGTCCAGGAGCAGGGCCGTCAGGCGGTTCGGATGCTTCCGGCAGAAGCGAATAAGGACATTTTCATGGAGGGCCCATTTCGTGAGATAGGCGGCGAAGGTGGTTTTGCCGGAGTCGGGAACGCCAAAATAGACATTGAGGACATGGGGATGCTTTGGGCAGAGGAACGAGAGCAGGAAGAACGGGAGATAAACCAGGGCGGCAAGAATGAGCAGAGCCATCTATTTGCACTCCTCGACAAAAATGGAAACGCCGACGACGAGGATTGCGGTAACTTCCGGGGGAAGCCAAGTCCAGAGGACTTGGAACGCCTCGCCTACGGTGCCGAAGAGGTCCACCAGCTTCGCNAGGTTCTCGAAGAGGCTGTTGACCAGGTCAATCAGGCCACCAAAAATCTTATCAAGGGCAGTTTGCAAAAGATTCAGGATGCCGTCACCAATGGTACCCAGCAGTTCGCCGAGCTTGCCTAAGAGCCAGCTTAGGAAGCCTTCGTCTTCCTCTTCGCCGTCGGGGTCCGTGCCGGAGCCGCCGCCGGGGGGAATGGCGCCGTCGGGGGATTTGTACTGTTCATGACAAGTGGAGCATTCAAAGATGGTATAGCCCTGCTGGACGAGCTGTCCCGTGTCGTCGTACTGCGTGGTGACGGTTTGCTTCACCTGCCAGTTGTGGCCTAAGGCAGGAATAGCCTCGTTTTTCGTCTGCTGACACTTGGAGCAGACGTAGGAGGCGGAGCCGGGGCGGGTACAGGTGGGGAGCGTACCGTCTGACGCTTGCCAATCGTGGTCGCAGGGCGGGGTAACGGAAGATGGTATAATTGTTTGTGATGGTGTCCCCTTCGGTGGTGGTAATTTGGGAGATGGTGATATTTTCGTCTCCGTATGTAATAGTAGCCGTATCGCCGGATTCCAGGGTTACTTTATAACTGCGGTCCGAGTAGTCGTAGTTCCAATTTACAATGGGGACAGTTTGGCCTGTTGCCGGATTGTAGAAGGTATTGTTTGTCTCGTTGATGATGGTGGAATTATCTTCTACTTTAGTGTATGAGCCTGTCAGTTGGCCGTTGGCGTCAACGTCGGCAATTCCGAGAGCTCCGCCAGTGATGGAGGTTGGGCGGGTGGTGGTGTTGTAAGTGTCGGCGGAAAGGGAAGCGGCGGGGATTATTTTATAAACAGGGAGGTTACAGTCTGCTGATAAGACAGAAAAACTCACCGAACCGCCCATAGGTATTTTGAAAGTATATCGTACAGGAGCAGACTCAGCGTAAAAAACAGACTTTTCTTCTATAAAATCCGCCGAAATCTTACGAAAACTTCCGCCATTAAGCCCAAATGAAACCGTACCACCAGGACCCGAAAGCAATGTATACATACCAGAAAGTGGAACGTTACCAAGAAAATAGTAACAAAAAAATGTACAATTAGAGGCCATTGTAGAATTTACATGAGAAATAAAAAAATGGCCACCTGATTCACATCCACAAGAATATAAATAATCTTTTCCAATTCTATCTGAATCAACTTTGTTATTTCCTGTAGAAGCATATGAAGCATGAGAACAGAAACGATTATAAGAATTGCCATAGCCACAACTAATCCCAGCAAAGTTAGGGG
>NZ_CAJMXG010000230.1:0-4513 GCF_905219725.1 Oscillibacter sp. CU971 | reverse complement strand
GTCTTTTCCAGCTTGACCAGGGCCCTCTCGGTGGTCTTCATCGACTTGAAGACGTAATTGAGCATCTCGTTCATCGGGTATCTCCTTTCAAAAATATAAGAAGAGACACGCTACACGATCTCATCCAGATACCAGCACATCTGATACCAGATATCAACCGAGCGCATGTCCCTCCGGCAGTTGCTTACGGTGAAGAGACCGCCCTTCCCATTCCGCTCGTACTGCCTGTCCAGCAGGCGGTTGAGTACGAACTCAACATACCCGCGGTCAAACTTCTCGTCATCCATGGAACCCAGTCCGAGGTTGACAATCATGTTCCAGAACCACTGCCCGGTTCGATTGCCAATATCGGGATTGTCCATGATGTGCTCTTCACAGCGAATGGAAAGGGCAATCATCATTTCAAGAATGCTGCAAGAGGTGTCATCCAGCAGAGACGCAACCATAGCGTCCGGATAGTTCTGCTCGCGGCCGAACCGATATCTAAGCTCGACGCCGTCTTCGGCTCGGTTTCCATCCATCGGAATCTCAAATATAAACTCCGTCGAATGGAGCTTGGCGAACAGCCTCCGATAAGACAGCTTGGAATATCGGTCGACCACGAGCTGGTACATCCAATCGAAGTACCGATTTACCAACTCGTCTCTGGTCAAAGTTATACCTCCTTAACGAAATTTCGCGACGACCTCGGCAAACGTGCGCAGATCCCTGAGAATCTCATAGTCGCACTTCTTCGCGTCGTTGCGGACGAAGACCGAGTCCTCCTCATACTCGCCGAAGTGCTCCAGACCGTCGCCGACAATCTCCTCGATGTCATCCACCGGTTCGTTGTCCTCGTCGGCCAGCACACCATCGGCATAGTAGGTGAGGCTGATTCGCTCATAGCCGTCCAATTCCCCAAAATCATCCGGAGAGATGACGTAGGGAATATCCACGGCGTCGGCCTTGGGCGGCTCCTTGACCTCCATGACCTGTCCGCCACCGGCATAGTTGGTGTAGCCCTCGCCCTGGAGCCGCTTGGCGTACTCACCGATGTCGGGCTTGTCCTTTGCCCGCTCGGCAAGCTCCTTGGGATCGGGGGCAGGTTTCTCCTCCGGCTTCGTCTCAGCGGCTTCGGGCTTTACGGCCCCGGTCATCTTCTTGGCCGAATACATCGCTTCCAGCGATTTGCGATCTTCCTCGATACGGCGTTCGTACCGATCTTTGATCATCTGCCAGGTGATGGCCGAGCCAACGGCCATACCCAGCATAAACGCCAGAAGACTACTCTTCTTGTTCATGTTCGGGTTCCTCCTCAATGATGTTTTCCTCGTTCTTCAGGGTGATGACAGTCAGCGCCAGACTGCCGAAAAGCATGGAAACGCTCAGCAGAATACCTCCAGTGATATGCCGTTTTCTCGGGGAATCGAGTACATAATCGAGCATCGAGATAATGTTCGCCAAGCCGTCCATGTTCGTCACCTCCCGCCAGACAGAACGGCAACCCCGCCGATGAAGCAGATCCCGGCCATCGTCGCCAGGGTGTAACTCAAAAGGGTCCTCATATGGTCCATCATGATATCCGCTCCTTTCATCCGTACTTGGAAAAGTAATGGGCTCCGACCTGGAATAATGGGGTTCCATAGGGATGATAGTGTCCTGTTCGGAAGAAAACCACATCATAGTCAGTCCTCTCCTTTAATTCGGAACGCACCAGCTCACACAATTCCTCCTTGACCCAGCAGCGAGTGACGCGTTCGCCAGTCATAGATGAATACTGATTCTTTTGATAGATTACGCCATGTACGGTATCAGGGAAGTGCTCCGAATCCATCCGGTTGAGCACAGAGTCGATCACAAGGCGCTGCCCATACTCGGATTCGCCCTCCGCTTCGGCCATCGTAAGCAAAGCGATAAGCTCCACCTCCTCGTCCGTAAGCGGACAAACCCAATCCTCCACTGGGGGGGTCGTTTCCGCCGCCGTCGAAGGAGATGGAGCATAAAATATCTCTTTGCTAACAAGAGGAGCCAGGTCGTTCAACTCCAGGGGGCAGGGTGTCTTCACCGGCTCGGACGCCGCCTCCTCGATGGGAGGCTGAGCGTCATGTTGCCATGTCCAGACAGGGGCGAAGGCGAGCAGGGCCAACAGAAGACACAGCAGCGGAACAAATATCATCCCATGAGCGATTCGTTTGTTCATGGCGGCCTCCTTTACGCAATCGCCTGATGGCTTACGATCAGGTCCAGAATCACTCCGTCCACATTGAAGTCCAGCAGGATCGTCGGCTCCACGCCGTTGACGAAATCCCGCACCTTCTCCTTGTCCGCGGTGTACATGCCGAAGTCGATATAGTTGTCGCCCACAGGCGCATCCGAGTCGAAGACCCAGCCGACGACAGCGCCAGCCTTGGTACGAGGGAGGCCCAGAGCGTCGTAAACCTCGTTCAGGAAGACGTGCCCCTTCGCCTGGAGCAGGTCGTTGAAATACTGCTGCTGGGCCCGCAGGAAGGCAAAGCTCATATTGGGGTCCTTGCAATAGTTGGGGTTGCTCTCGCTGAACTCCACAGCATAGGGACTGACCGAAGAAGGGTCGCCGTCCATGACCTTGACGGTCTCCTTCACAGTCTTTTCCTCGCCGGTCTCAGGGTCCACGATGGTCTTCTCGATCTCCTTGGCCTTGATGTTGTAGCGGATCTCCTTCTCCACTTCCTCACCAAAGCGCTCTGCCACCCGCTCGCGGTACTTCTTAAAGGCCGTATCCAAGGTGCCGTATGCCGCCGCCAGATTGGCACAGCGCTTGCGCATGATGTTGTGGGACGTAATGAAGCAGGTGATGGACAGAGCACCCAGGATGACAGAGGGGGCGTAGAGGTGAGCCAGCTTCAGGCCGGTCTGGATATAGACCTTGGTCAAGTCGCTCTTCGCGTCATCGGNGGTGTACTCGATGACCTTCTCAGGGTTGCTGGGGGACGGCTGCCCATCCATGCTCCGGGCCTTGTGGACCTTCTCGATGGTGTCGTTGCTCTCCCGCATGATCTCGTCCACCTTCAGGGTGGCCTTGCAGGCCATGACGGCGCTGGTGACGGTGCCTACCACGCCGGCGACGATCAGGATCTCGGGGCTCCTCTTCTTGATCTGGAGGCCGACCTTATTTACGGTGCGGCTCAAGGTAGCAGTCAGTTCAGTCTTTTTCATGGTGATTAACCCTCCTTAGTAAATGATTTGGCAATGGAAGTGTAGATTTTCCCGACATTCTGAAGGTTTCCATTGAACTCCTCCAAAAGGTCGTCCAGCTTATCGTCGAACTTGTCGGCGATCTGTTTCTTGGCCTTCTCGACTACTTCTTTCCGAAGCTTGGCCTCGTCGATGCGGGCGACACGGGCGGCAATCTCGTCCGTAACCCCGTCGGAGATTGCGGTATACTGCCGCTCCACCTCAGCGTTCACTTCCTTGCGGATGTCGCGCTCGGCCGCGGCAACCACCTCATTCGTAGCCAGCTTCACAGCAGCCGCCACTTCCCGTTGCACGGCGTTCTCAATGGCGCGAGACACCAGCTTCTCCGGAATATCAACCGGAATGTCATCCGACAGCTTGTCAATGGACGTGTCCAGCTTCTCGCACAGGGTATTCATTTTGGAGCGAGTGCCGATGGCGTAGCCGATACCGATCATCCCAGCGATGGCAACGCCGATGCCGACGATAAGCTCCAGATTACTGTCTTTCATGGTCTTCCTCCTTCAAATATTCGTGGTACTCGGATTCGGTTGCAAACAGCATCCATCTGCCGTCGACCAAGCCCTTAAAGCCGTAGGGTATCAGATAGCCGTATTCCATAGACGGTCAATCCACCGGAACAGGGCGGGGGAGCTTAATGAGGTAACCCTCCCGAACCGAGAGGACCCTCGCGGTGCTGATATCGCTCCAGCCATACTTGTCGTAGGTATACGGCGCATCCAGACCGGCCAGCTCATACAGGTCGAAGATGCTCACGAACCGATACTGCGCGATGACCTCGTCCATACAGTCCAGGATTTTCTGAGCCTCACCCCTGCTCGGGACGATCACCTCGTCATAGTCGAAACCGCGCCGCGCCGACGCCGTATAGTCCCGGCGCTCGCCAGAACGATCATACCGGCGGGTGGAGATTTTCGAGTAGTTGACGGTGCTGCCCTTGGCCCGTCCAGTCTCACCGTAGAGGATCATCTCGATCCCGTTGGTCACGATGTCGCAGACAGCCTTCTTGATAGCTGGGATCAGCACATCCACAAGAATATAATTCTTGACGTTGCCGGCGTCCTCGGAGATGAAGGTGTCAGCGAGCTTCTTGGCCTCGCTCTTCTTCCGGGTCTTGGCGCCGCCGGACACCACCGCTTCTACCTTTTTCTCGGGAGCGGCGGGCTTATCGTTTTTCGCACGATTGGAGTTGGACGGATACTCTTCTGCCATTACATTGCCTCCTTTGTCGGATATAAACGAATTGTCTTGATATGGTACTTGTGGTTCATATAGCGCACATTCCGCTTATTGCGCCGGA
>NZ_CAJMXG010000229.1:0-4516 GCF_905219725.1 Oscillibacter sp. CU971 | reverse complement strand
TGGCGACCCGGAACGGGCTCGAACCGTCGACCTCTAGCGTGACAGGCTAGCGTTCTAACCAACTGAACTACCGGGCCGTAACCTTGCGTGGAAGGGGCTTAAGAGTGGGGATCTGGTGGGAACAACTGGACTCGAACCAGTGACCCCCTGCTTGTAAGGCAGATGCTCTAACCAGCTGAGCTATGCTCCCAAGTCACCGCCCACGTCAAACGGCATTGACTAGTGTACGAAAAGATTTCGGTTTTGTCAAGGCGTATTTCAAAATTTTTTGGTTTTTTCTGAAAATTCATCACCGCCCCCGGAAGAACCCTCAAAGCCGCCGGGCCAGCCTTTGGAGCTGGGCTTGAAATTCCTCCGGCAGGGGGCAGGAGAGCTCCACGGTTTTTCCGGTGCGGGGGTGGACGAACCGCAGGCCCGCGGCGTGGAGGCACTGGCCCTGGAGGCCGGGGGCGGGCTTCCCATAGACCGGGTCCCCCAGGATGGGACGGCCCAGATAAGCCAGGTGGACCCGGATCTGGTGGGTCCGCCCGGTCTCCAGGCGGCAGCGGAGGTGGGTGAAGCCGGGAAAGCGGGCCAGGACCTCCCAGTGGGTGACGGCGGGGCGGCCGGTGGGGATTACCGCCATCTTCTTCCGGTCCGCCGGGTGCCGCCCGATGGGGGCGTCCACCGTTCCCCGGTCCTCCCGGAAGCCGCCCGCGGCGATACACTCGTAGGTCCGGGCCAGGCTGTGGTCCTGGAGCTGGGCGGCCAGGGCCTGATGGGCAAAGTCGTTCTTGGCGGCGATGATGAGGCCGGAGGTGTCCCGGTCGATGCGGTGGACGATGCCGGGGCGCAGGGCCCCGCCCACGCCGGAGAGGCTGCCGCCGCAGTGGCAGAGCAGGGCGTTGACCAGGGTGCCGTCCGGATGGCCCGGGGCGGGGTGGACCACCAGGCCCTTGGGCTTGTTCACTACGATGACGTCCCCGTCCTCGAAGACCACGTCCAGGGGGATGTCCTGGGGCAGGGCGTCCAGGGGTTCCGGGTCCGGCAGGGAGACGGCCAGCGTTTCTCCCCCGGTGAGCTTATAGTTTTTCGCCAGGGGCTTCCCGTTCAGGGTGACCCGGCCCTCCTCCAGAAGGCGCTGGGCGGCAGAGCGGGTCAGGCCCTCCGCCTGGGAGGGAAGCCATGCGTCCACCCGCTTCCCGGCGTCAAGTTCCGTGGGACGGAGCGTCAGCGTTTCCATGGGGCTTCTCCTTTTTGTCGTACTTCTCGTAAAACCACTGGTAGTAGACGAGGCCCAGGACGCAGCCGGAAACGATGCACATGTCCGCCACGTTGAAGACGGGATAGCTCTCGTAAAACTGGAAGTGGAACATGTCCACCACGTAGCCCAGGCGCACCCGGTCCAGAATGTTCCCCAGGCCGCCGGAGATAATGAGGCAGCAGGCCAGGGTCCCCAGGGGGTGCCGGACCACCCGGCGGACCAGCAGGGCCAAAATCGCCAGGACGATAAGGCCGGTGGCGGCGACCAGCAGCCAGCGCTGCCCGGAAAAGCTGGACCAGGCCGCGCCGTAGTTGTGGACGGCTTTCCACTCCACAAAGCCCGGCAGGAGGGGACGGGTCTCTCCCAGGGGAAGGGTGAGGGTGATATAATGCTTGACCCACTGGTCCAGGGCCAGCAGGGCCAGGCCCAGCAGGGCGGAGAGGGCGGTGAAGGGCATGGCGGGGCCTCCTTTGGAGAAATGGTGTTCCCTGACAGTGTACACGCTTTTGGTGGAAAAGGCAAGGGCGGCGTTTGGACGATTCCTCTTGAAGGATGAGAGAATCTGTGGTAGGNTATTTTTGCAATAAGCTGTCGCTTCCGGCGGACCACCGCGGGCGAGGAGAGGAGGAAACCCTTCATGGCGGAAGAAATAACCGAGCCCGTACAGGCGGTCCCTGAAGAAGAGGCTCCAAAACAAGAGGCACCAAAACAAGAAGATCCAAAACCGGAGGCCCCCCCACAGGCGGCGCCTGTCCCGGCTGAGAAGCCCAAGAAAAAGGACGGGCCCGCGCTGACGGTGCTGACGGTGCTGCTGGTTTTGGTGGGCGTGGCCGATCTGGCCCTGTGGGGCCTGGCGGGCTTCTATTTTCTCGGGAACCTCTAGGACCGGACTGTCTGGGCGGTACCATCCAACCATTTGGCGAAACGCGGAAAGGAAACATGTATGGCGAAAACAGCGTGGATTTTTTCCTACAAGCTCAAAAAGACCGTGACCCCGGAGGAGTTCATGGAGCGGACCCAGGCGCTCCACGACGCGGTGATTTCCAAGGCCAAGGGCTTTCTCTCCTGGGAGCACTATGTGCAGGACGAGACCTGGACGGACTTCGTCCTCTGGGAGACGGAGGAGGACGCCCAGAACGCAACCACCGTGGGGCAGGGCACGGCGGAGGCGGAGGCCTTTTACGCCTGCATCCGCATGGTGACCTGCCGGGCGCTGATTTCCCGGTTTGTGAAAAAGTATTGAGAACAGCGCAAGGCCCCGCCGGAACGGCGGGGCCGTTGATTTTGTTCAGGCGGGTATTTCCTCCTTGCTCACCAGCAGCTTGCTGTCCTCTACGGTGAGGGCGGCGGTGTCCCCCTCCTTGAGGGTGCCGTCCAGCATCCGCTCCGCCACGGCGTCCTCCACCTTGCTCTGGATGCAGCGGCGCAGGGGCCGGGCACCGTATTTCGGGTCGTAGCCCTCCCGGACCAGCTCCGCCACCGCCTCGTCGGAGGCGCTGAGGTGCAGGCCCATGGACTCCATCCGGGCGGAGACGGTTTCCAGCATCCGGCGGGCCACCTCGTGGATGTCCGCCTCCGTCAGGGCGCGGAAGACGATGATATCGTCGATGCGGTTCAAAAACTCCGGCCGGAAGGTCTGGCGGAGCTCCGCCATGACGGTTTCCTTGGCCTGGAGGAACTTCTTCTCCTCGCCGTCCGCCGCCGGTTCGCCGGAGTTGAAGCCCAGGCGGGTCCCGGCGGTGGTCAGGCTCTTGGCCCCGATGTTGCTGGTCATGACAATGACCGCGTTTTTGAAGTCCACCGTCCGGCCCTGGGAGTCCGTAATCCGTCCGTCGTCCAGGATCTGGAGGAGGATGTTCCACACGTCCTCGTGGGCCTTCTCAATCTCGTCGAAGAGGACCACGGAATAGGGCTTGCGCCGGACCCGCTCGGTGAGCTGGCCGCCCTCCTCGTGGCCCACGTAGCCCGGGGGGGAGCCGATGAGGCGGGAGACGGTGTGGCGCTCCATATACTCCGACATGTCGATGCGGATGATGGCGCTCTCGTCGCCGAACATGGCCTCCGCCAGGGATTTGCACAGCTCCGTCTTCCCAACGCCCGTGGGGCCCAGGAACAGGAAGGAGCCCGTGGGCCGCTTGGGGTCCTTCAGCCCCACCCGGCCCCGGCGGATGGCCCGGGCCACGGCCTTCACAGCCTCGTCCTGGCCCACCACCCGCTTGTGGAGAATTTCTTCCATCCGAAGAAGGCGGCTGCCCTCGTCCTCCGTCAGGCGGGTGACGGGGATGCCCGTCCAGCCCGCCACCACGGCGGCGATGTCCTCCGCCGTGACGGGGCGGTGCTGCCGGGGGCTGGAGCGCCGCTTCTCCCGCTCCTGCTCCACCTGGTCCCGGTAGTTGCTCTCAATGTCCCGGAGCTGGGCGGCGGTCTCATAGTCCTGACGCTGGATGGCGGCGTCCTTGTCCTTGGCCAGGGCGGCAATTTTCTCCTCCAGGGATTTCAGCTCCGGGGAAATTTCCTCCTCCTCCATGCGGACCCTGGACGCGGCCTCGTCCATCAGGTCAATGGCCTTGTCGGGCAGGAAGCGGTCGGAGATATACCGGGCGGAGAGGGAGACGGCGGCCTCCAGGGCCTCGTCAGTGAGCTGAAGCTTGTGGTGCTGCTCGTACTTCTCCCGGAGGCCCTTCAAAATCTCCAGGCTGGCCTCCTGGCTGGGCTCGCCCACCTGGACGGGCTGGAAGCGGCGCTCCAGGGCGGCGTCCTTTTCGATATACTTCCGGTACTCGTTCAGGGTGGTGGCCCCGAGACAGCGGATTTCTCCCCGGCCCAGGGCGGGCTTGATGATGTTGGCGGCGTCCACGGCCCCCTCGGCAGACCCTGCCCCCACGATGGTGTGGAGCTCGTCGATGAAGAGGATCACGTCCCCGGACTTCTTCACCTCGTCCAGGGCCTTTTTGATGCGCTCTTCAAACTCGCCCCGGTACTTGGTCCCCGCCACCATGCCGGAGAGGTCCAGAGAGAGGATGCGCTTGTCCAGCAAATCCTCGGGCACGTCCCCCATCGCAATTTTCCGGGCCAGGCCCTCGGCAATGGCGGTTTTGCCCACGCCGGGTTCGCCGATGAGGCAGGGATTGTTCTTCGTCCGGCGGGAGAGGATCTGGATAACCCGCTGGATCTCGTCGTCCCGGCCCACCACGGGGTCCAGCTTGCCGTTCCGGGCGTCGGCGGTCAGGTCCCGGGTGAACTCCCGGAGGGTCTTCCCGCTCCCGCTAGCCC
>NZ_CAJMXG010000228.1:0-4528 GCF_905219725.1 Oscillibacter sp. CU971 | reverse complement strand
GCTTCCGGTGTCGGCGGGGGCGGAGGTGTCGGCAGGGGCGGAGGTGTCGGCAGGGGCGGAGCTTCCGCCGCCTGTGCCGGTGACCTTATCGCCGCCGCAGGCGGAGAGGAGCATGGCCAGCATGAGGACGGCCATCAGCAGAGAGAATTTCTTTTTCATCGTTCTTCCTCTTTTCGGGATTGGATTTTGCGAGGGTTGAAGCCAACTCTTGCAAGTATGTGCTTATCATACCATAAAATGCCCCTTTTTACAAGGGGACATTTTAGCGTAGTAAATAATTTTTGCAAGTTAACATGAATATTCCTGCATCGAAAGGCGTTTTTGTGAAAGTTTTCAGGCCAATTTCCACGAATGCGGAGAAACTGCACAAAGGGACTCCTCCTAAAAATTATAATTTTGTGCAAAAATGCAGGCCGCCCGGTGAGGGGCGGCCTTTTGGGTGCCGTTTACACGATTTTTCGGAGGGTGGGCTGGGCCTCCTTCTCCTCGGCGAGACACCGGATGATGTCCTGCCGGGTGACGATGCCGATGAAGCTGTTGAGATCGTCCACCACAGGGACAAAATTCTGGCGGACGATGGTGTCCAGCAGCTCGTCCACGGAGGCGGTGATGCGGACGGAGGGGTTTTCCCGGAGGATGTCCCGGNCGTGGAGCCGTTCCAGCTCCTTCACGGAGCAGGGACAAGGGGTGCTNTCGTCCGGCAGANGCNGCNAGAGGNAATCNCCCTCGCTGACGGTGCCTACATACTGGCCCTTGCGGTTGATGACGGGGACGGCGCTGCGGCCGTGATGCCGGAGCTTTTCCAGGCCCTGGCGTATGGTGTTGTCGTCGTACAGGTAGGCGACGCGATGCTTCGGCGTCAGAAGGTAAGCGATATTCACAATGATGCCTCATTTCTGATGGGCAGGCGGGCCGGCCCGCCTGGGTCATAGTGGGGGTGAGGTGCATATCTATAATATACAGGAAGGGCCTGGATAAATGGTGAACAGTTTATGAAATCTGCCGGGGAGCCGCCTGAAAAATGGCGCGCCCTCCGGCGGCGGGGGACTTGCCGCCGGGGCCCGGCTTTCCGCGGGAATCCCGCCGGATTCCGGGAAGCGCGGCAGGCGCTTTTATTATTTCCGAGCTTAAAGCGCGGAAATAATATTTTGTTGACATTGTAGACTTCCTGTGCTATACTATGTCTACAATGTAGACAAGGAGGCGCAGAAAATGGAGCGCGTCAAACTGACTTCCAGCGAGTGGAACGTCCTGGGCTGCCTGTGGNAGCAAAGCNCCCGGACGGCCATGCAGATTGTAAGCGAGCTGGAGCGCACGGTGGGCTGGCACAGAAGCACCACCATCACCATCCTCCACCGTATGGAGGCCAAGGGTCTGCTGCGCTGTGAGNAGGCGGGCCGGGGAAAGGCGTATGTCCCTCTTGTGGACCGGGAGCAGGCAGAGGTGGCCGAAACTCGGAGCTTTTTGGACCGGGTGTACCGGGGCAGCGTGGGGATGATGATGAGCGCCATGGCCCAGCGGCAGGAGNTGTCCGGCGATGAGATCGCGGAGCTCCGGGCCATTTTGGATCANGCGGAGAAGGGAGAACCTCAATGANCGCGTTTTTGCTGAACTGGGTGCTGACGGCCTCGGCGCTGACGGCGGCGGTGCTTCTCCTCCGGGCGGCCTTCGGGCGGCGGATCAGCGCCCGGCTGCGGTATGCCCTTTGGGCGGTGGTCCTGGCCCGGCTTTTGGTGCCCGGACAGTTCTTCACCGCCCCTGTGGAAGCGCCCCGGGTGCTCCCGGAGCTCTCCACGATTCAAACGCTTCCCAGAGGGCCCCAGGCCCCGGTGGAAAAAACCGGCCCTGCCCAAGGGGACGCGGCCGGACAGCCCGTCCAGGCCCTCCCCGTCCCCGCCGGGGAGGAAGCCGCCGCTCCGGCGGCCCGCCGGCCTCTGGACCCCTGGGCCCTGCTGGGCGGAATTTGGCTGGCGGGGGCGGCGGCAATGGCGGCGGCGTTCCTGCTCTCCAACCTGAGCTTTGCCCGGCGGCTGCGGCGGCTCCGGGTTCCTCTGGCGGCGGAGTGCCCCCTGCCGGTCTATACCCTGGCGGGCCTGCCCTCCCCCTGCCTGTTCGGCGTGCTCCGCCCGGCGGTGTACGTCACCCCGGAAACGGCGGCGGGCCCGGAGATGCTCCGCCATGTGCTGGCCCATGAGGTCACGCATTTCCGCCAGGGGGACCACCTCTGGTCGCTGCTCCGGTGCGCGGCCCTGGCGGTCCACTGGTGGAACCCCCTGGTGTGGCTGGCGGTGGTTCTCAGCCGCCGGGACGCGGAGCTGGCCTGTGACGAGGGGACGCTGAAGCGCTTGGGCGACGNCGAACGCNGGGCCTATGGCTCCACCCTGCTGGCCCTGGTCNCCGCCANGCCCNGGCCCGGGGACCTGCTCCGCTGTGCCACCACCATGACGGGGGACAAGCGGAGCCTTCGAGAGCGGGTGCGGCGCATCGCCCGGGCTCCGAAGCGCTGGCTGTGGGCGGCGGTGCTGTCCGCGGCCTTGGCCCTTCTGGTCTGCGCCTGTTCCTTCGCCAAATCCGAGACTCTGGAGACGCCGGAGGATAGGCCCCTAACGGCGGAGGAGCTGGAGCGGTTCAATACCGAAGTGTTCAACGGCGGCGGCTTCAACATGATGAACCAGTTTCTCTGCCTAGCCATGGAGGCTCCGAAGGATTACCGGCAGATCGACCTCTNCGTACTCTTCTACAACGGCACGGGAGAGCCCATGGAGGTGACGGAGGAGGAGCGCCAAGCCGTGGCGGAGGCGGACTATGGCGGCGAGGACCCCATGGTGGACCTTGTGAAATGTCCTGCCTCTGAGATGGACGCGGTTTTGCAGAAGTACCTGGGTCTCACCCTTGACGAGACGGACCGGTGGTGTTTGGACCGATTCACCTATTTGGAGGAATACGATGCCTACTATGACTTCCACGGCGACACGAACTATCCCGGCGAGGTGACCTTCACCTCCGGAAAATGGAAGGACGGCAAGGTTCTTTTGTACTACGAGGGCAGCGGCTTTCCCGGGCTCAGCAGCGGGNACGGCGAGATGAACATGGTCTCCTCCGGCCCGNCGNNTGTGACGCTGGNGCCGCAAAAGGACGGCGGCTACCGCTTCTTAAGCAACTGGGTCCGGAACGACGACCCACCCGTCATTCCCACGGCCTACCCGGCCTGGGAGCCGGAGCGGGTCATCCCCCTGGACGGCGTGGAGCCCTATCGGGCCCCGGAGCTCCAGGTGGAGCGGCGCGGCGGCACGNCGGAAACGCTGTACACCACACGCTTTGAACCCTTTGCGGACAGGGACGACGGCTTTCATATAGAGATCTGCCGCTCCGGAGACGGCGACCTCTATGCCGCCGTGGCGGTCTCCGCCACAGAGCGGGACTGCTTTTTAACCGTGCCCGGAAAGGACTCCGCCGGGTGGACGGCGGAGGGCAGCGTGGAGCCCTTTACACACCTGTNCGGCCAATCCGGCCTGCGGATTTCCTACTACGGCCAGCTGACCGAACACTCCTTCGGCAAGATCAACGACTATTACACCTTCTCCGGCGACGGTACGCCCTCCCTGCTCCTCNGGGCCCTGGGAAACGTGACCGAGNCGGACCTGGACGGGGACGGCGTGCGGGAGGTGGCCGCCTCCGACGGGTGGAATGTCTCCCGGCTCTTCTTCCTGCGGGACGGGACCCTTTTCGAGGCGGACCTGGACGCCCTCATTCATGACGCATGGCCCGAGGCGGGATATCTGGAATCCGGCTTCTGGGACCCGGACGGGCGGTACCTCTCCATGTCTGTGGAGGTCCCCCTCCCCGGCTATGACATCACGGTCACGGGCTACCGGACGCTGTTTTTCGACGGGGAAAGCCTTCGGATTTATAAGGACGAGAGCGGCTCCACGGATCATATCTCCAACAGCTTAAAGACCCCTCCGGCGGAGGTGCTGCGGCAGGCGGCGCTGTTCGTGGACACGCAGTTCCAGACCCGGGCGGCGGAGGGCTACGGCGTTGACGGCTCCGGGCGCTACGACGAGGAGAACTTCGGTCCGGGGAACGCCGTCTGGGACGACTGGCGCCTTACCGATCTGACCGGGCCGTCCTATGAGGATTTCGGGGATCTTCGCATCGAGATTTGGAACCTGAGCTATGAGATCCACACCACGACCCCGGACCGGATTGTCCTGGCGGGCGGGTCCTACCTGGGGGAGGACGGCTGGTGCATGATCGGCTACCCGGGATGCGATTACTTGTGCTTCCATCTGGACGAAAACGGGAAGCGGACCTTCCTGTTCTCCCGAATGGAAAATGACTGCTTCCCCGGCTCGGAGCTGTTCCGGGAGGATCTGGCCCGCGCCCTGGAAAACGAGGGACTGCTGTCTCCGGACGAAGGCTGAGAAAGAGCCCTGTTTTTCGATAAAGTTTTAAGGAAACGCTGATTTAATCCCCCGAAATGATAGCAGATGTGATAAAATGATAAAATAAGGAAAAGGGGGCGCGG
>NZ_CAJMXG010000227.1:0-4542 GCF_905219725.1 Oscillibacter sp. CU971 | reverse complement strand
GCAACAGGCCATGACCGTGTTCTGCGTCTGCGTGAAGATGGNCGCCCTGGAGAAGCTGGGCGTATGAGATACTACGGCAGCGTGTACCGCCCGCCCTCCGAGGCCCGGAGCCTCATCGTCCAGGTGACCTACGGTTGCAGCCACAACACCTGCGCCTTTTGCAGCATGTACAAGGAAAAGCTCTTTTCCGTCCGCCCCCTGGAGGAGGTGCTGGAGGACTTCCGGGTGGCCCGGGAGGTCTACCACCACATTGAGAAGGTCTTCCTGGCGGACGGCGACGCCCTGGTGCGGAAGGCGGAAGAGCTCTATGTCATCCTGGACACGGTGCGGGAGCTGTTCCCGGAGTGCCGCCAGGTGACCAGCTACGCCTCCCCGGCCTCCATCCGCATCCGGACAGAGGAGGAGCTGCGGACCCTCCGGGAGAAGGGGCTGACCATGGTCTACATGGGCCTGGAGTCCGGCAGCGGCGAGGTGCTGAGCCTCATGCGCAAGGGCCACCCGGCGGCGGAGATCGTCGAGATGGGCCGGAAGGTCCGAAATTGCGGCATCGCCCTGTCCGTCACGGCCATCACGGGCCTGGGCGGGCCGGAACTTCTGGAGAAGCACGCCGTGGAGACCGCCAAGGCGTTCAACGCCATGAACCCGGAGTATATCGGGATGCTGACGCTGATGGTGGAGCCGGAAACGCCCCTCTACGACTGGGTCCATGAAGGAAAATTCCAGCTCCTCACCCAGCCCCAGGTGCTGGAGGAGACCCGGCTGCTGGTGGAGCATTTGGACAGCCCCGNCAGCGTGTTCCGCATGAACCACGCCAGCAACTATCTATCCCTTCGGGGGACGCTGAACAAGGATAAAGCCGCCATGCTGGCGGAGATCGACCGGGCGGAAAAGGACCTCTCCCGCCTCAAGCCCGAGGCCTGGCGGGCCCTGTAACGAAAAAACGGACTCCCCGAGAGGGGAGTCCGTTTCTTATCTTGGAAGAGGGGCTTACAGGGTGTTCGCCTCGTCCACGACCTTCTTGATAGCCGCGGCGGCGTCCTCCGGCAGCNTATTGAAGCCGCCCTCTTCGGTATCCAGGTTGGTGACATAGTTCAGCCGGTCCTGCATGCGGGCCTTGAGCTGCTCGACATACGCCTTGTCGCTCAGGTCGGGCACGAAGCCCTCCCACTTGAAGATCTCGATGTCCTCGAAGGGGCCCCAGGTCTCAAACTTGGCCTTGCCCTCGACCACGGCCTCGAGAATGCCCAGGGTGTCTTCCTTCTGGACCTTTTTGCCCATGAAGTCGCCGGTGTTGATGATATAGCAGGCCACGTTCTTTTCCGCCACCAGCTTCTTGAACTTCTCATAGTCGTTCACCAGCGGATAGGTGCGGAAGGGGTTGGCGTAGGGCTCCACCACCAGGGCGTTGGGGTCCACGCCCTCCTTCAGCCGCTCGGCGCTGGAGCGCTTGGTGGCCAGGGTGGCGCCCATGACGGAGGCCAGGGACGCGCCGCTGAGCTTCACGATGGGGGGAATGGTGGGGTCCTTCATAATCCAGAAGATGGCGTTGACGGGGGAGTCAATCTTATCCACCCGGTTGGGGGACCAGAGCTTGGATTTGATGGCCCGGCCGTTGCCGTTGCGGACGTCCTCCGTGACCAGGACGATCTTGCCCTCGTCGTCCAGGGTGGCGGAGCAGTTCTGGGCGGTCAGCAGGAACTTGTTGTCCTCGGAGGGGACGGGATAGTCGGCGGTCTTGTCGAAGTAGGTGGGCTCCAGGGCGATGGAGGCGCAGGTGTCGGAGTTGATGATGAAGGCGTCGTCGTGGAGCACCTTGATGGAGGGATATTTCCCGCTGTGCTTGGCGTGGGTCAGGGTGGACTTGCCGGAGCCGGAGAGGCCGAAGACCGCCGCCACGTACTTGCTGCCGTCGTCCAGGGTGTACTCCTTCTGTCCGCCGTGGCAGGAGGCGTAGCCGTTGCGGTTGGCGATGGCCCAGGCCAGGGTCAGCGTGCCCTTCTTATGCTCGCCGAAGTAGCGCATGCCCAGGATGGCGGCGCAGTTGGTGTCGGTGTTGAAGTAGCACAGGCACTTGGGATCGCAGATGTCCTCCCGGCCCGGCGCGCCGGTCCACTGGGGATCGGAGAAGATATAGATGTCGGACTCTTTGCCGCCGCCCACGGGCTTGGACTTCTTATACATCTTGACGTACTCGTCGGACTGGTACTGGAAGTTCAGCATCCAGTTGTAGAGGAGGTTCTCCTCCCCCTCGGGGATCAGCAGGTGGGCCTTGACCATAAATTCGGGGTCCAGGCCGATGAAGACCTCGGCGTGGTACATGGTCTTCCAGCGGGTGTCATAGACGGCGTCCATGACGATCTTGTCCAGAGCGGTGGTGTCCACACCGGGCTTTCCGGTGATCCGGCGGGCGGCGGCGTAGCGGCCGGTGATGGAACCGTCGTTGAACAGCAGGACCTTGGCGTCGGGCTCCAGGCCGAACTCCTCGCCCCGGTAGACGGGCATGTCGGTGACCACGGTGCCGGGAGAGTTCTTGGCCATGTCATAGGCCTCCCGGANGGAGTTGATCTTCACGACGTTGTTGCCGTAGAAGGGGGCCTCAATGATGGAGCGGGTCTTGGAGAACCCGACCTTGCCGGGTCCGATCTCGGTTCTGGGGTAATAGGCTTTCGTAGACATATCTGTTCCTCCNTTAAGATGTCAAAACGCCTGCGCCTGGTGAAGAGCAGGGCCGCTGGAATTACTAGTTTACTATACCCTGTTTTCCCTCAAAAAGCAAGAGTGAAAACAGNCTCTGTGAAAAAANCAGCAGGACCGGCGGAGCCCCGGAGAGTTTCCCTTGACACCGGCCCCCCGGAGTGGTATATTAAAAACCGACCAGCGGTTTGTATGAAGGGAGGACGGCCCTGTGGCACGGAACAAGTACCCGGAGGAGACGGTGCGGAAGATCCTGGACACGGCGGAGCGGCTGTTTATTGAGACGGGCTATGACCGNGCCTCCCTCCAGGAGATCATCGACGAGACGGGCCTTTCCAAGGGGGCCANCTACCACCACTTTGCCTCCAAGGAGGACATTTTCTACGCCGNCTGCGCCCGCATCGGGCGGCGGAACGCCGAAGTGCTGTCCCAGGTCCGGGACGCCCCGGGACTCAATGGCCTGGAAAAGCTCCGGGCCATGTTCAAGACCTCCCTCCAGCCGGAGCGCCAGGCCAAGATGTTCTGCATGATGCCCTACTTCATGGACAACGCCAAGTTTCTGGCCACGGAGATGCGGAGCATTTTCACCGAGGTGGTCCCCTGCTTTGTGGAGCCCATCATCCGCCAGGGCATGGCCGACGGCTCCATCCGCACCGAGCACCCCAAGGAGCTGGCGGAGGCCATGATGATGCTGTCGGACATGTGGATCAACCCCATCGTCCAGCCCACCACCCCGGAGGCAATCCGGGCCCGGTGTGAAATCTACAACCGGCTCTTCCAAGGCTTCGGCGTGGATGNGCTGATTGACCAGGAAATCGTGAACACCCTGGTGCAGTACGCGGAAATGGCCCACCCCCCGTCTTCCGGCGGGGAAACGCAAGGCTGAAAAGGAGCTGCCGCGCGCGGGCAGTTTCTTTTTGGAGATATAGAGACCGACGGTCGGTCTTNAAAAATTATTAAAAAGGAGCGTCGCTATGAAAACCTCTCAAGCGCCCCTGTTCCGCCGGGACTTCACCCTGGTGGTCCTTGGGCAGATTATCTCTCTCTTCGGCAACGCCATTTTGCGCTTTGCCCTGCCGCTGTACCTGCTGCGGCAGACGGAATCCCCGGCTTTGTTCGGCGCGGTGGGGGCGGCGGCCTTCATCCCCGCCGTGCTGTGCGCCCCCATCGGCGGCGTTGTGGCGGACCGGGTAAACAAGCGGAACATCATGGTCGTCCTGGATTTTTCCACGGCGGGGCTGATCCTGCTGTTCACCCTTCTGCTGGGGCGGGCGCCGCTGGTACCGCTGATGGTTGCCAGCCTCATGCTGCTCTACGGCATCGCCGGGGCCTATCAGCCGTCGGTCCAGGCCAGCATTCCCCTTCTGGCCCGGCCGGAGCAGCTCACCAGCGCCAACGCGGTCATCAACATGGTGCAGACCTTGTCCGCCCTGCTGGGGCCGGTGATTGGCGGCGTGCTGTTCGGGGCCTTCGGGCTCCGGCCCATTTTGTGGGTCGGCATGGCGTGCTTTTTCCTCTCTGCCGTCATGGAGCTGTTTATCCGCATTCCCCACTCGCCCCGGGCGGCGGCGGGCGGCGTGCTGTCCACGGTCCGGCGGGACCTGGGGGAGAGCTGGCGCTTCATCCGCCGGGAGCGCCCGGTGTTCCCCTCCGTCATGCTGGTGCTGGCCCTGTTTAATCTGGTGCTGTCCGCCGCTTTGGTGGTGGGCATCCCCGTGGCGGTGGTCCAGACCCTGGGCATGAGCGACAGCCGCTTAGGCGTCACCCAGGGGGCCATGGGCCTGGGCGGACTCTTCGGCGGCGTGCTGGCGGCGCTGCTGGGGCCCCGGCTGCGCCTCCGGCGGGGCC
>NZ_CAJMXG010000226.1:0-4586 GCF_905219725.1 Oscillibacter sp. CU971 | reverse complement strand
ACATAAAGAGCACGCGCTATTTTGTGTAACATATCGGTAGACGGGCTAATTGTTCCATTTTCGTATTTGGAAATTACAGACCGCTTAACTCCAATGGCATTTGCTAATTGTTCTTGTGTCCATCCTCTCTTATTTCGAGCACGCTTAATTGTTTCCATTTTGCAGCCCTCCATTATAATTATTGTATCCTGTCAGGAACGCAAAGTCAATACATCCAAAAGAGGTTCTTGACAAGAACGAAAATGTGGTGTACTATGTTCCCATCAGGAACGGAGATGAGCGCATGACCATCAACACTACGCGCATTGAGCTGATGCTTGCGGAGCGGGGCATGACCCGGACAGCCCTTGCGGCAAGCTGCGGCATTTCCCGGCAGAACATCAGCACCGTCATTCGGCGCGGGACCTGTGAGCCTAAGACGGCTGGAAAGCTGGCGGCGGGTCTGGGGGTCCCCGTGGCGGACATCATCAGGGAGGGATAGAGCCATATATTTTGCAATCATGCTGGCCGGGGCTTGGCAGCTGACAAGCTGGATCATGTCCCTGGTGGAGCGGCTGGAAGGAGGTTGACCCCGTGCCCACGAGAATGAGGACGGCGGAAGGGGCCCTTGCCCTCATCAAGGAGGAGGATCCCGGCAGCGCCGTGACGCTGCGCTGTATCCGGCGGCTGATTAACACGGGGGCAGTTCCCCATGTCGCTGTCGGCTGCAAGAAGCTGGTAAACGTGGATAAACTTTTGGGTTATTTTGAAGGAGGAACGAACAATGAAAATTGAGATTCACCTGTTGCGCTTCTATGCACGGGTTTGGGACCCGGAGAGCGAAACCAACCGGGAGGTACCGATCACGCTGACGAAGGACCAGCTTCGAGCGGCGGGTCTGCTTGAAATGTCGAGTAAGGAGGTCATTTCCCGCATCTGCAAACGCTGGGGGCTCCAGCTCTTAGAGGCCGGGAAGGCGGAGCGGCGTACCATCGCCTTTAATCTGGACTCGCTGTGGGACAGTCTCGCCGGAGGGGAGACGCAGGGCGCCCCGCTGGACCCGATCGAGATGATGGGGGCGCTTGAGGGGGAGGGCGATACTCATTGAGCACCAGCAAGGAAAAACACCCTTCTTGGTTCAAGATGAAGCTGGAGCGGCGCACGACGGTCAAGCAGCTAAAGCCCAGAGTTGCCGTCAACGTACTGCTGGCCTGTTGGGAATTTTTGGAGACAGGAGAGAGACCTACCGGACTGTCCCCTATCGAGAGCATCGCCTTTTCAGCCTTCATCCCGGACCTTGAAGACGCATGGGCGACGTACATAAAAAGAATTTCCAGTGGTACGAATGGAGGAAGGCCTCCAAAAGACGAGAAACCATATGGTTCCGTATGCCCCCATTCGATACCGTGCGATACCGTCCAAAACCATGCGGTACCACATGGGACAGAAGAAGAACCAGAACCAGAAGTAATTATTTCCCCCCTTACCCCCCCCAGGGGGAAGCGTGAGCGCTTCACGCCTCCAACCGTGGAGGACGTAGCCGCCTACTGTCTGGAGCGGAAGAACGGGATTGACCCGGAGGAATTTGTCTCGTTCTATGCCTCCAAGGGCTGGAAGGTCGGGTCAAGCCCCATGAAGAATTGGCGGGCCGCTTTGATTACCTGGGAGAAAAAGAGGGCCAAGGAGATAAGCCCAGAGCCCAAGAGCGCCAAGCGCGGACGGCTTGTTGTTGGCGAGGATGGGGAGGAGGCCTGCGTTTTCGATGCCTGAATACCACCTGCCGGAGAACGCGGAAGCCTCCATCATCGGCTGTCTGCTGCTGTGCCCGGATACCAAGCCCGCCGTTTCCCGTCTGGTCAACGAGGGAGATTTCTCCCCCGGCCTGAACGCCGCCCTGTTCTCTGCCGCCCTGGAGCTGGAGGAGCCGGACAGCGCCGTATTCCATGCGGCGGTGAAGCGCCGGGGATATACCCTGCCGGACGGCTTCTTTCGGGAACTTGGAGACATCGCGATATCACGGGCGAACGTGGAGCTGTACTGTTCCCTGCTGCGGGACAAGGCCCAGAAGCGCAATCTGTCCGCCCTGGCGGATGAAATGCGGGCTTCCATCGCCGACGACCGGGAAGCGGCGGAGATCATTTCCGGGGTTCTTTCCAGGCTCGGAGAGATCGAGCGGGGGACACTGGCGGCAGACATCGCGTCTCCGTCTGACGCCTGGGAAGCGTTCTTCCAGCACCGGGAAGGGGTCCTGGACGGCAAAGGAGCGGTGTCCACGGGCTTCCAGCCGCTGGACCGTATGCTGGGGAAGGGTATGCTTCGGTCCGGCCTGTACGTGCTCGCGGCCCGCCCTGGCATGGGTAAGACTACATTCGCCTTGCAGATTGCGGACAGCGTAGCCAAGACTACCGGCCCCGTGCTGTTCGTTTCGCTGGAGATGGCCTTGGAACAGATTCAAGGCAAGCGCATTGCCCGGCTGACTGGTATCCCGTCGGATGAAATCCTGCTGGGCGATGAAGATAGTCTGGACTATGACAAGATTGTCTCCGCCAGCAATATTTTAAAAAACCTCCCGGTCTACATAAGCCGCCGCCCGTCGGCTACCGTGGCCCAAATCCGCCACATGGCGAAGTCCATTCCCGGCGTTCAGTGTGTGGCAGTGGACTACCTGGGCAAGGTCACTCCGGCGGACAAGCGGGCCTCCCGCTATGAGGCGGTGACGGACATTTCCGGCCAGTTNAAAACTCTGGCGGTGGAGCTTGGCGTCCCTGTGCTGGCCCTGGCACAGCTGAACCGGGAGAACACCGGGCGCAATGATAAGCGGCCCCAGCTGTCCGACCTGCGGGATTCGGGAGCTATTGAGCAGGACGCCGACGGAGTGATTATGCTGCATCGGGCGGACTACTACGAGCTGGACGAAACGCCAATGGGAGCCGGTGAATCGGTGGAACTGGAGATTATCGTCCGAAAAAATCGCCACGGGCGCATTGGGAGCTGTTCCGCCGGTTTCTTCCCGGCAACGGGAAAAATCATCAAAATTCAGTGAAAATGCAAAAAAGGAGGATTGGACGTGAGTTATTATCGGACCTGCCCCCATTGCGGGGCGAACCTGGACCCCGGGGAGAGCTGCGACTGCACGATATCCCAGGTCTGCACCGAGGCAAGAGCCGTTTTCCCGGAGCTCTTCACGGGCCGGACTGACCGGGAGATCGTGGGTGAGATTGCCGGAATTGTCCGGCGGGCAGAAATGAAAGATGCCCCCGCCGATGCTGCGAACACTGGCGAGGGCGGGGCGGAACAGAATTCGACGGCTGTTTCCGCCTCCACTATAACCGAAAATGGGAGGCCTGTCAAATGAATGATAAGCAAAAGCTGGTGAAGGGGCTGTTAGAATTACAGCGGACCGATCATGACGGATATCTAGCTATGGCTGCTATCATTCCCGCCATGATGGGGGTTGAAGATATACCCGTGCCGGAAGGGAACAGCCGCGGCGCTTTCAAGAGAGCNGTTCGGAGAATCCGAGCGGTGCAAGCTGGCATGGAAAAGGACCACCCCGAGTGCGTTCCCGGCTTGAAGAAGGCGGCGGCATTGATTCGCCGGGAGTGGCTGCATAAGGAGGCCACGCTGTGAAGGTCACCATTTCCCACACAATTGAAGAGCGGGAGGAGGCCGACGCCGTTCTGTCGGCCCTCCGGCCTCTNCTGGCNTGGGGAAAGGTCCGCNAAAGCGACCGTCATGCCCCGTTTTTACATATCTATTTGGCAACTAAAAAGCCGGGAAAGCCTTGCGATTCCAGAGAAAATCCTTGACCACGCCGCCATATTGTGGTAAAATATCGTTGTGAATTAGGCATGAGTACCGCCCGCAAGGGTTAGCCAACAGAAGGCATGGGAACGGCTGCAACGCTGTCTCATGCCTTTTTCTGTTCCCTCCGGGGCGGGGTTCTATGCGGGCTTGTTCATTCTCCCGCGTCTCCTTCCCCCGCCCCCCTGGGGAACCTATTCAGCCGAACTCTACGGCGTTAAACGGAGGTACATATGGAAAGCATCAACAACACCCAGGACATCCAGCAGCAGCCCACCACTCCCACCCCGGAGGCATCGGGGGAACAGGGCGGAGAGCGGATGTTCACCCAAGACGATGTGAACCGCATCGTTTCCGAGCGGCTGGCCCGTGAGCGTCAGAGGACGGAGCCGTCCGCCATAGATGAGAGAGAAATCCAATTGAGGGCGCGGGAAAGCCGCCTGGACTGCCGGGACTACCTGGAGAGCGTAGTCAAGGACGGCAGGGTCTGGAGCGGGCGTCCTGAATCAGGTACGGGCGTCATGTGCCTGCTGGACGTGCTGGACACTTCCGACAAGGACAAATTCCAGAAGACCGTTGATTCTCTGCTGGAGATTGGCGCGTTTAATCCTCAGCACGAACCGCTGAAGCTCCCCGGCGTGGACAAGCACGGTTTCGGAAGCATGAATATCGAGCATATGATTTCCGCCGCCTTCAAGCCGAAAACTTGAAAGGATTGATATAACTTTATGGCAATTGACCTTGTAACCAAATTTCAACCTTATGTGGATGAACAATTCAAAAACGAATCCAAGCGGGACCTT
>NZ_CAJMXG010000225.1:0-4588 GCF_905219725.1 Oscillibacter sp. CU971 | reverse complement strand
GAGGACGCCACCCCCGCCGACCTGGCCGCCGGGGCGGTGAACCTGGTGCTCCAGGCCATCGGCACCATGACGGTGCTGGCCTGCCGGTGCTGCGGGGCGGACACGGTGGTCCTCACCGGCTCCGTCACCACGCTGTCCCAGGCCCAGCCCAACTTCGAGAACTTCCAGCGGCTCTACGGCATCCGCTACGTCATCCCGGAGCGGGCCACCTTCGCAACGGCCATCGGCGCGGGGCTCTACAGCCTGGAGCAAAAGGCGGTGGGGTGATGGACCTGGAAGCCCTGCGCCTGGCGGAGGCCTTCTTCGCCCGAAAGCCCCAGGCCCTGCCCTCTGTCCGTTCCTTCCTCCTGGGGGCCCTGGAGCGCTGGCCGGAGACGGAAATCGTCACACAGAAATCCCAGGTGGGCCTCCGGGACCCCCGGCCCTACTGCGCCCTGACGGCCCCGGGGAAGCGCGTCAAGGGCAGGCCCGCCCCCGGGGCCCTGCTGTCCCTGTTCCTCCCCCGGCCTCTGGAGACGGACCTCCTCCTTATGGCGGTGGAGGCGTATCCCGGGCGGTTCACCAACCATCTGATTCTTCCGGAGACTTTCCCCCCGTCCCTTTGGGACTGGACCGGCGAGGCCCGGCGTTTTCGCTGCGGAAAGGATTGAGAAGGACTCTTGCAAAATCCGGCAAACCGGGGTAACATAGAGACGGATATTACCGGGCGGCGCGCCCGGAAGACAGGAGAACACGACCATGAAACTCGCTCTGGTAATTATGGCGGCGGGCCTGGGCTCCCGCTACGGCGGCAGCAAGCAGGTGGACGGCATCGGCCCCCACGGGGAAATTCTCATGGAATACTCCATCCACGACGCCCTCCGGGCGGGCTTCGGCAAGGTGGTGTTCATCATCAAGCCGGAGATGCGGGAGATGATGGAGGCGCGCTGCGGCTATCTCCGCCGCCGGACCACACCGGACGGCAGCCCCGTGGAGGTGGAATACGTCTTTCAGGACTTCTCCTCCATTCCCGCTTTTTACCCCATCCCGGCGGAGAGGACCCGGCCCTTCGGCACGGTCCACGCCCTGCTCTGCGCGGAGGGCACGGTGCGGGAACCCTGCTGCGTCATCAACGCCGACGACTTCTACGGCTTCGACGCCTACCGCCAGATGGCACAGGCCCTGCGCCGCCTGCCGGAGGAGGGCCGCGCCGCCATGGTGGGCTATCTTTTGAAAAACACCGCCAGCCTTCACGGCACCGTCACCCGCGGGCTGTGCGCCGGGCGGGAGGGCATTCTGGAAAGCGTCCGGGAAACCCGGAACATCCAGCTCTACCCGGACGGCTCCCTCCGGGACCTGGGGACGGGCCTGGACCTGGACCCGGACGCAGTGGTGTCCATGAATTTCTGGGGGTTCATGCCCTCCATCTTCTCCGTCCTCCGGCGGGACTTCGAGGACTTCCTCCGCGCCGCCGGAGACGATCTCCGGGCCGAGCGGCTTTTGCCCGAGATGGTGGACGAGCAGCTCCGCCGGGGAGCGTTGGAGGTCTCCCTCCTCTCCTCCGCCGGGCAGTGGTTCGGCATGACCTACCGGGAGGACCGGGAGGCCGTGGCCCAGGCCCTGCTGCGGCTCCACGAGAGCGGGGAATACCCGCGGAGCCTTCGGGACTGACCGCGGCATATTCGGCGGCGGCCCCGTGTATACTGGATAGGATTGGAAAGACGGAGACATTTTGTCACCAAAATTTTAACAAATTGTTTCGACTTTTTTCGATGGTTTTCGCGTATAATAAAAGAGAGGCTTTCCCGCACCACGGCGGGATGACGATAGATGAGGAAGGGATACGTTTATGGAGGGAAAACGGGAACGGGTCCGCAGGCGCCGCCTGCCCGGCGTCATGGCCGCCCTGGCGGCGGCCACGCTGCTGCTGACCACCGGCGCGTCCGGCGGCACGGCGGTGAGCTCCCCGCTGGCGGAGGCGGCGGAGCCGGTGCCATACAAGGCGGCCCCCGCCGCCGGAAAAATCGGAACGGGAACGGAGGCCAGGGCCAAGGCCCTGCCGGAGGAGACGGAGTCCCTGCCCTGCCCCCTGCCGGAAACGGAGGCGGTGGAGGATACATATTTTGACGGCGCCGTCTTCCTGGGGGACTCCCGGACGGAAGGATTGTCCCTCTACAGCGGCTTGAAGACCGGGTATTTCTACACCGCCGTGGGGGCTACGGTGGAGTCCGTCTTCTCGAAGAAGAATTTTGAGACGGAGGGCGGGGAAAAGGTCCCCCTGCTGGACGCGGTGGCGGAGCAGGACTGTGACAAAATCTACATCATGCTGGGCATCAACGAGCTGGGCTGGAGCAAGGTCAAGACCTTCCACGACCAGTATGCCAAGCTTGTCGACCGGGTCCGGGCGGACCACCCGGAGGCGAAAATCGTCCTCCAGTCCATTCCCCCCGTCAGCGCCAAGCAGGAGGCCAAAAAAACCTACGTCAACAACGCCCGCATTGCCGAATACAACGGGGTCATCCAAGCCCTGGCGGAGGAAAAGGAATGCTATTTCCTGGATGTGGCGGCCTGCCTCACCGGGGGGGACGGCCTTCTGCCCAAGGACTTAAACTTCGACGGCATCCACTTGAACCCCGCCGGGTGCAAGGTCTGGCTGAACTATCTGCGGACCCACAGCCTGGAGGAGGAGGCCATCGCCGCCGCCATGAAGAAGGACTGAAGGGGTTCCACGCGCGTCAAAAAGGCAGAGACGATTCGTCTCTGCCTTTTTTCCGTCTTAAAACGCCGGGGCCGCCGTCACACCACGGCCTTGGCCCGTCTTCCCAGCCGCTCCGGGACGGGACGCTCCGCCGCGGCCCGGCGGGGCGCTTCCTCTGTCTCCGCCGCCCGCTCCGCCAGGCGCTCCCGGGCCACCGCCAGCATCAGCTTGATGCGGTTTTCCTGGTTCACCCGGGTGGCGCTGGGGTCGTAGTCAATGGGGGTGATGTTGGCCTGGGGATACAGCTCCCGGATTTTGTTGATCATGCCCTTGCCGCAGATGTGGTTGGGCAGGCACCCGAAGGGCTGGGCGCAGACGATGTTTTCATACCCCGCCCGGACCAGCTCGATCATCTCCGCCGTGAGGAGCCAGCCCTCCCCCATTTTGTCCCCGGTGCTGATCACCCCGTCGGTGAGCTTGATGAGCTCCCGGAACGGCAGGGGCGCGTGGTAGCCGTTATCCTTCAAAACCTGGATAACCACGCTTTCCATTCCCTCGATGTACTTAAGCACAAAATCGGATACGTGCTTTTCCAGGAAGGTCCCGCCGTAGAGCCGGGCGGTTTCCGAGGGGTTGTAGGCACAGTACTGCACAAAGCCCATCAGCCCCGGCAGGTTCACCTCGCAGTCCTGGGAGGCCAGGAACCGCTCCAGGTCGTTATTCCCCAGGGGGGAGTATTTGACGTAGATCTCACCGACCACGCCCACCTTCACCTTGGGGACCCGGCGGACGGAGATGGCGGCAAACTCCNGGGCAATGACGGGCANGGCCCCCTTCATCTCCCGGTTGGTCCAGCCCTTGTTCTCATGAATCCAGCCGCAGATGGTATCCAGCCACTTCTCCTGCAGCCGCTCCGCGTCCCCTTTTCGGACCTCGTAGGGCTCCGTCTGGGCCCGGAGGGCCGCCAGCAGATCGCCGTAGTAGATCACCGCCAGCAGCTTGCGCAGAAGATCCAGGGTCATGGGGAAGCCGGAGTCCTTCTCCAGGCCGGAGAAGTTCAGGCTCACCACCGGCACCTGGGGATAGCCCGCCTTCACCAGGGCTTTTCTCAGCAGGTGGATGTAGTTGGAGGCCCGGCAGCCTCCGCCGGTCTGGGTGATGATGAGGGCGGTATGATCCAGGTCGTACCGCCCGGAGGCCAGGGCGTCCANGAACTGGCCGATCACCAGCAGGGCCGGGTAGCAGGTGTCGTTATGTACGTACTTGAGCCCCAGCTCGCTGACCTGGCTGCCACAGTTCTCCAGCAGCTCGCAGGTGTAGCCCGCCTGCTCCATGACGGCCGCCAGGATGCGGAACTGCACCGGGGCCATGTTGGGGATGAGAATCTTGTGGGTCTTCTTCATCTCCGGTGTAAATTTGGGATAGTTCAAGGCTTCCATCGTGCTCTCACTCCTTTTCGTCCAAAGCGGCGAAGAGGCTCCGCAGGCGGATGCGCACCGCGCCCAGGTTGGTAATCTCGTCAATCTTCAATTCTGTGTACAGCTTTCCCCCGGCCTGTAAAATGGCCTGAGTCTCGTCGGTGGTGATGGCGTCCACGCCGCAGCCGAAGCTGACCAGCTGCACCAAATCGCAGTCTTGGTGTTCGCAGCAGTACCGGGCGGCGGCGTAGAGCCGGGAGTGGTAGGTCCACTGGTTCAAAACCGTGGTGGGNAATTTGTCCACCAGGCCGGAAACGGAATCCTCCGTCACCACCGCCGCGCCGAAGCGGGTAATCAGGGTGTCGATGCCGTGGTTGACCTCCGGGTCCACATGGTAGGGCCGCCCCGCCAGGACGATGACGCGCCGCCCCTCCGCCCGGGCCTGATTCATAATCCGGGCCCCTTCCCTGCGGATCTCCGCCATGTGGTGGGC
>NZ_CAJMXG010000224.1:0-4623 GCF_905219725.1 Oscillibacter sp. CU971 | reverse complement strand
GAGTAATACTTGTAAAGGCCGGGGCCCTCGGTCTGCACGATCTCCACATGGTAAAGCCGCTGGTAGTCCTGCACCCGGTCTGAAAAGTCCTGTTCCATAGCGGCCAGATCGTTGCCGTAATGCCCCCATTCATACTGCCGCTGGCCGTTCTTATCATCGTAACAGGCCCATGTGACATAGGGGGATGGGGCCGTGGGATGTTCGCCCAGAGCAAAGCCCCTGCCGTTTTCCAGCATTACAGCCTTCAAAATGGAATAGCCTTGATTTTTGTCCATAATACCTCCTTCCAGAAAGCGGGGACTTTGGGACAAAGTGTCCCCAAGCTCCGCCATAAAGATGTTGACAGCATTAGGGCCAATCCGGGGCAGGCCATAGAAAGATACGGCCCGCCCCGGAAACAGCCTGTAAAAGCCTTGATACAAGCGGGTTTTTAAGGGCCTAATTGTCAACAGTCCGGCCCCGTTTTTTCCGCATATATTCCCGCTGTTGGCGGCGGTGGGCTTTTAAGGCGCACGCCTCTGAGCAGTACGCCTGCCGCCTGTCCGGGGCAACGGCTCCGCCGCATACCGGGCATATCTTAAAATCCGGCCTTGGCCCCTGGGTGGTGAGGGCGGCCTCCAATACAGGATTGAGGGGGAGGACGGCCTCCCGGAAGTAGCGGCACAGGGCCCCCGTCCAGCATTTCCCCAGCATATAGCACTCACAGTCTAAAGGCAGGCATCCATATTCCCGGTCATAGTTGGCACACCACTTTGCCACAAGGGAACGGATCGCCGCCTTTTCTTCCCGGGTCAGCTCACGGGCCATCGCATCACCTCCCGCCAGCCGGGGCCCTCAAAAGCTCTTTGTAGCAGGCCACGCATCCAACGCCCCGCCAGTAGGAACAGCCACAGCAGGCCGAGCCCCGGGGCGGTTTTCTCTCAGCCGGGGCTTTGGGGCGGGGCTTTTCTTTCATCATTTTTTCAAAAGGGCTGTCGGTAAACTTCATTTGTCCGCCTCCTCTCCGTTATCGTCCTCCTCGTCCCAGGGCGGGCCGTCATCGTCCTCGTCCCCGTAGCCGTCCGGCCCGTCATAGTCCGGGAGCTCGTCGCCATAGTCCTCCTGGGGCTCGGCGGCTTTCTGCTGTTTGGGGCGCAGTACCTTGAAATAGAACGCCGCGCCGCCGCCCACTAAGGCCACGGCCAGCACCGCCAGGAGCATCCCCGTATTGCCACCCGTTTCCGGCTCGGCCTCCTCCGGGACAGGT
The DNA here is from genome assembly GCF_905219725.1 of Oscillibacter sp. CU971. Lineage (NCBI taxonomy): Bacteria > Bacillati > Bacillota > Clostridia > Eubacteriales > Oscillospiraceae > Oscillibacter > Oscillibacter sp. CU971. Next base: position 3,377 of record NZ_CAJMXG010000224.1, on the reverse strand, counting down.
TCCTCGGTTTCCACGGGCTCCGGCTCCACGCCCACGCATTTTTCCATATTGACTGAGCAGACCGCGCACTCCGTATTCACGGCACCCGCCGCGCATTTTTCAGAGCAGGAGCAGACCGCCTGCTCCACCCCGGCGGCCTCGGCTGCGGCCAGCAGATCGGCCTCGTCTACCACGCTGAAGAAGTAGGTTTCATACTGCTCGCCCTCCTCGTCCACGGGCTTGTCATAGTCAATGACAATGTAAAAGGTGTTCCCGCCCGCCGTCTGCACCGTAATAAACTGCTTGTTGGTGTGCTCGTCATAGAGCAGATCACGGGTCACAAGGTTGCCCTCCTCCGAAAAGCCCTCACCCGGTTCGATGGTGGGCTCCGGCTCCGGGGCCGGGGTTTCCTCGGTCATGATGGGATCGCCATAGTCCGCGCCCTCGCCGCCGTCCGCATAGGCATAGGCCGGGACGCTAAATCCGCATAAAAGAACGGCGGCACACAGCGCCGCCGCCATCACCCGAAAGCGTTTCATCTTCAATTTTCCTCCTTTCCGCCGTCCCCGGACTTCTGGACACTTTGTCCAGAAGTGCCGCCGTCACGGAGCCGCTGGAGCACCAGGGGGAGCTCCTCCAGGGAAATGCTCATGCCCCGCACGATGTCCACGATCTCGCTGTTTTCGGCCTCCTGCTTGTTCTTTTCCAGCTCCTTGAGCCGGGCCTGCTGTTCGCTGATTTTGGCCTTGACCTTATCAATCTCGGCCTGGATTTTCTGGCTTTTGCTTACCGCCATAGATACCTCCTTGTCAGGGTAAACGCCCGTAGGCGTAGAAATGAGATTGCCAGTAGCTTGTGTTTAAGTTTGCATATTGGATGGGATCTCCACAGTGGATCATCATCCCATCCCCCACATAGATGCCACAGTGGGACACGCCCGCCGTGTCATAGGTGCCGACAAAGAACACCAGATCGCCGGGCTTTGGACTGCTGGTAGGGGTGCAGATGTTATAGAGCCCCTGTGCCCCCAGGCGGCCCACATTCCAGCCGCTGTGATTGATCACCCAGGACACGAAGCCGGAGCAATCAAAGGACGTGGCCGGACTGGAGCCTCCCCACACATAGGGATAGCCCAGGTATTTCTCCGCCTCGGTGAGCATGGCCGCAAAGGTTTCATCGTCCAGATATTCCCCCGGCACGTCATATCCGGCGGGCGGGTTGGTAACGTATTTTCCCACATAGGCCGACTCCGGGAACAGGTCTGGCCGGTTCCCCAGGGTGGACATATAGAGGGAATACCGGGACATCTGCTCCTCATTTATCATTTCCAGGGGCAGATGGGACAGGTTGCGGTTTTCCAGCGTCACATAGCAGATGTAGTAATTGTAGTGGACTTCCACATCGTAGGAGTTGCCCTCGCTGTCCGTCCGGCTTTCCGTCCGGTAGCGCACCTCCACCACCACATCCTCGGTGAGAATGTACTGGCGGTCAAAGAGGGTTTCCAGCGTCCCCTGCACCTGATCCAGCGTCCACGCCCCCTCATGGAGCACCGACAGGATGGAGATCAGCACATAGGGATCGTGCTCAATGCTGTCCAAGTCGAAGTGGTACTCGTCATAGTCGTGGGTGCTTTCGTAGCTGTCCAGGTAGTCCTGGAGCTCCGCCTCCATTCCCACATAAGCCGCCTCCGCCGCCAGCATTTCCTCGTCCTGGGATGGGTAGGTAGTCGCGCCCACCGCGCCCGCCCCGGCGTTGCCAAGCGTCACCAGGGAGGACGAACAGGACTGCATCATAAAGAGCAGGAGCACACAGGCCAGGGCCAGCACTACCCCCACGGGATGCCGCTTCACAAAGCCCACCGCCTTTGCCCCGGCCTTTTCCGTGGCGGCGGCTGTCTTTTTCGCCGCACCTGCCGCCCCGGTCTTGACCGCCTCCCGCGCCCGTTTCTGGTACTGCTTTTTCAAGCGGTGCCTGCGCCACATCCGGGAAACAGGGTTGCCGGACATTTCCGGGTGCTCCTGGGCGGCCATGCGGAAATGATAGTCCGCCGTGGCCTTGACATATTTGGACTCGGCCCGCTGGACAGCCTTTGCCGGATGCTGCCGGATTTTCTTTTGCACAAACCGCTTGCCATGCCGCAGGCCGGACTCGCCCACCAGCTCGGAGCGGTGGGCCCCCTCGATCCCCACGTTTTCCTGTTCATTCTCATAAATCTTGCCATGCACAAAACCGTGGGCGGCCCCGCCAGCGGCCCGGCCTATCCGCCGCACCGGGCCGACCTTTTTGGGTGGCTTCTGTTTTGCCAGCTTATCCTTTGCCCGTTCCAGCTTTTCCCCACGCTCCTCCATGCGGAGCTTGGACGCGGCGGCCTGCTCCTGTTTGCTTTTCTGCCGGAACTTTGACTTGTGGACACTTTGTCCAGAAGTGTCGTTGTTCGCAGCCCCGGCACCGCCTGGGGAGCCGCCCCCAGCAGCCCCGCCAGGATCGGCGGCGCTCTCCCAGGAGCCGGGGCACTCCCTGGGCTCCTGTTTGGGCTTATTCGGTTTTCGCTTCATTCTTCAAATCCTCCGGACGCGTGGTCAGCAGGTTATAGATTTCTCCACGGGGGAACCGATCCACAAAGGGGATCGTCACATCCCCATAGAACAGCAGGCCCTCGCCGGAATTGCTGTGGGTGATGTAGGAGAGCTGGTGCTCCGAAATGCCGAGCTGCTTTGCCAGAATTGCCCGATCACTTTGGGCCTGGGACAGCAGGATCATAAAATCCGTGTTGTCCAGAATGGCCTCAATCTCCCGGCTGGCCAAAAGGTCTTTGACGTTCTGCGTCAGGGCCGAGGGGACGCAGCCTTTCTTTCTCAGCATCTTCCACACGGCTACAAAGTAGCTGGCGGTGAGTGCGTCCCGGAGCAGGATATGGAACTCGTCAAAATAGCACCAGGTAGAAACGCCGCTGTGAAAATTCACATTGACCGCCGAAGTTACGAAGTCGTTGGTAACGTGCATGGCGATCTTGCGGAGGTTTTCTCCCAGCCCTTTGAGAACGATGCACACGATATGGGACGTGAGCTTTACGTTGGTCTGGTGGTTGAACAGGTTAAGGGAGCCGGTGCAGTAGAGCTCCAGGGCGGTTGCCACACGGCGGGCCTCCGGCTCCGGCTGCTTCAAAAGCTCCTCGTACAAGTCCTGGAGTAAGGGCGGCTTGCCGTCCCCGATCCCCAGGGCCATATCCCGGTAAATGAGCCGCACACAGCGGTCAATCACCGTCTTTTCGATGGGCTGCAAGCCGTCCTTGCCGCCCACCACCAGCTCACACAGGGACAACAAAAAATCCGCTTTCATGGAAAGCGGGCTTTCGTCATCGTCCAGGTCAAGCTGAATATCCATAGGGTTAATATGGC
>NZ_CAJMXG010000223.1:0-4629 GCF_905219725.1 Oscillibacter sp. CU971 | reverse complement strand
CGCCCCGCCCCTCCTCCCGCCGGAGCGGGACCGGGATGCCGTCCTGGAAGAGCTGGAGGCCGTCCGGGCGGACCTGTCCGCCCTCCGCTCCAGCCTGGACCGCATTGCCGGGCGGCTCCACGCCGCCGGGGAACCCCTGGCCCTCCAAGCCGCCGCCGAGCGTCTGACGGACGAGATCGCCGCCCTGGAATCGGAGTACGCCGCCATCGAGCTGGCCATGTCCGCCCTGGCCCATGCCAACACCCAGCTTCAGGGCCGCTTCTCCCCCGCCCTGGGNAAGCGCGCCGCGGNGATCTTCGACCGCCTCACGGACGGGGCCTACGGCGGCGTAATTTTGGACCGGACCCTCCGGGTCTCGGCGGAGCCCGCGGGCACCGGCGTCCCCCGGGACGTGGGCTATCTCTCCGCCGGAGCGGCGGACCAGCTGTACCTGGCGGTGCGCCTGGCGGTCTGCGATCTGGTCCTGCACCCGGAGAACCCCGTGCCCATCGTCCTGGACGACGCCCTTTCCAGCTTTGACGACCAGCGCTGCGCCGCCGCNCTGGACTATCTCCGCAAGGAGGCGGAGAAGCGCCAGANCCTGCTTTTCACCTGCCACAGCCGGGAGGCGGCGTATTTCCAAGACNACCCCGCCGTCTCCATCCAGGTCTTGACGGCCCCGGGAGGGAAGGTATAGAATACCCTCGTCTACTATTTTCATAAAAGAGGAGATTGTACACCATGAGCGAATGCACCCACGACTGCTCCACCTGCGGCGAGTCCTGCGCGGACCGCCCGGAGCCCCAGTCCCTTTTAAAAGAGCTGAACCCCCACGCCCGGGTGGGCAAGGTCTTCGGCGTCGTTTCCGGCAAGGGCGGCGTCGGCAAGTCCATGGTCACCAGCCAGCTGGCGGTGACCATGCACCGCCGGGGCCATGCCGCCGGCATTCTGGACGCGGACGTCACCGGCCCCTCCATCCCCAAGGCCTTCGGCGTCCACGGCCAGGCCGTGGGCGGGGAGGACGGCATTTACCCCATGGAGTCCCGCACCGGCATCCAGATGATGTCGACGAACCTGCTCCTGCCCAACGAGACGGACCCGGTTATCTGGCGGGGCCCGGTCATCTCCGGCGTGGTCCAGCAGTTCTGGNCGGACGTCCTCTGGAACTGCGACTATCTCTTTGTCGACATGCCCCCGGGCACCGGGGACGTGTCCCTCTCCGTCGTCCAGTCCATCCCCCTGGACGGCATCGTGGTGGTGGCCTCTCCCCAGGAGCTGGTTTCCATGGTGGTGGAAAAGGCCGTGAAGATGGCGGAGATGATGNAGGTCCCCANCCTGGGCCTTATCGAGAACATGAGCTATGTCCTCTGCCCGGACTGCGGGAAGAAGCTCCGCCTCTTCGGCGAGGGGAAGACCGCCGGGGCGGCAAAGCGCCACAGCCTGCCCCTGCTGGCGGAAATGCCCATCGACCCGGCCCTGGCGGCCCTGGCGGACGCGGGGGACATCGAATCCTTCCAGGGCAATTGGCTGGACGCCGCCGCCGATTTGCTGGAGAAAACCTAAGCCAAAACCGCGCTCCGTCCCCGGAATCCCAGGGCGGGGCGCGCCGCTTTTTCCAAAAATATGTACTGACCGCACAAGACCCTGCCCCGATTTTGTGGGGAACGGCAATTGCAAAATCCGCCGTCATTCGACATAATAAGAAGGGTAACCATATGATATAAGGAGGAACGCGCTATGCAGGAGCTGAAAGACCGCATCGTCAAGGAGGGTAAGGTCCTCCCGGGAAACATCATCAAGGTGGACGGATTCCTGAACCACCGCGTGGACACGGAGCTGATGGACCACATCGCCCAGGAGCTGGGGCGGCACTTCGACATGGACGGCGTGGATGTGATCCTCACCGCCGAGGCCAGCGGCATCGCCCTGGCGGCCGTGGTGGCCCGCCACTTCGGTAAGCCCATGATCTTCGCCAAAAAGGCCAAGAGCGACAACATCGAGGGCGGCCTGTATCAAAGCGACATCTTNTCGTATACTTAGAAAAAGAAGGTCACCCTCCTGGTCAGCAGGGAGTGGCTCCACGCCGGGGACCGGGTGCTGGTGGTGGACGACTTCATGGCCAACGGCGAGGCCATGCGGGGCCTGTGCGACATCGTGGAGAAGGCCGGGGCGAAGCTCGTGGGCATCGGCTGCGCCGTGGAAAAGGGCTTCCAGGGCGGCGGCGACCGCCTCCGGGAGGCGGGGGTGAACCTCCACTCCCTGGCCATTATTGAACGCGCCGAGCCCGGCAGCATCGTCTTCCGGGAGGAATAATTCCCCCTCCCCGCAACCTCCCCGCCCCTTTTCTCGTCTTTACAGATACAGATAGACTGATTTTGAAAAGGAGGCTTTCCCATGAAACGAATTTTGTTCCCCCTGTGCCTCGCGGCCCTGCTGCTTCTCTCCGCCTNCCGGGAGGCGGAGGCGGGCGACGCCAAGCCCGTGATCTACCTCTACCCGGAGGAGGAGACGGAAGTCACCGTCCGCCTGGACTACGACGGAACGCTCACCTGCACCTATCCCGCCTATGAAGACGGCTGGACCGTCACCGCCGCCCCCGGCGGCACGCTGACGGACGAGTCCGGCCAGACCTACAGCTACCTCTACTGGGAGGGCGTGACCCGGACGGAGTACGACTTCTCCCGGGGCTTCTGCGTTCCCGGAGCGGACACCGCCGCTTTTTTGGAGGACGCCCTCAGCCGCCTGGGCCTCACCCGCCGGGAGGCCAACGAATTCATCGTCTACTGGCTTCCCCGGATGGAGGCCAATCCCTATAACCTGATCGCCTTCCAGGCGGAGGACTACACGAATCACGCCCGCCTTACCGTCACCCCGGAGCCGGACAGCCTCCTCCGGGTCTTTATGGCCTGGAAACCCCTGGAGGCCCCGGCGGATCTCCCCGCCCAGGAGCTTCCCGCCTTCAAGCGCACCGGCTTCACCGTGGTGGAGTGGGGCGGGGCGGAGCTTTCTTCCTGACGCGCCTCCCTGTCCGCCGCGTCCTCCCGCCTCCGGGGCGGCCAAATCTAACAAAAGAACCGAGGAACCATTTATGCCCCATCAAACCGTCGTCATTCTGGACTTCGGCGGCCAGTACAACCAGCTCATCGCCCGCCGGGTCCGGGAGCAGGGGGTCTACTGCGAGGTCAAGCCCCACACCACCCCCGTCGCGGACCTGAAGGCCCTGGCCCCCATCGGCATCATCTTCACCGGGGGCCCCGGCAGCGTCTACGACCCCGCCGCCCCCCACGCGGACCCGGAGATCTTCCAGCTGGGCGTGCCGGTCCTCGGCATCTGCTACGGCTGCCAGCTCCTGGCCCACCACCTGGGGGGAAAAGTCGCCGCCGCCCAGAGCGATTCCGCCCGGGAGTACGGCAAGACCGAAACCGCCTTCGACACGGACTGTAAGCTCTTCCGGGGCCTCCCCGCGAAAAGCGTCACCTGGATGAGCCACGGCGACTATATGGAAAAGGTCCCCGCGGGCTTCCGCCTGACGGCCCGCAGCGCCGCCTGTCCCAACGTGGCCATCGCCGACGAGGCCCGGGGCTTCTACGGCGTCCAGTTCCACCCGGAGGTGAACCACACCGAGCAGGGCGCGGCCATGCTGCGGAACTTCCTCTACGAAATCTGCGGAGCCTCCGGCGACTGGACCATGNAAGACTATAAGGAAACCGCCGTCCGCCGCCTCCAGGAAACCATTGGGGACGGAAAGGTCCTCCTGGCCCTCAGCGGCGGGGTGGACAGCTCCGTGGCCGCCGCCCTGCTGGCGGAGGCCGTGGGGCCCCAGCTCATCTGTGTCTTCGTGGACCACGGNCTCATGCGCCTGAACGAGGGGGACGAGGTGGAGTCCGTCTTCTCCCAGCGGGACATCCGATTTATCCGGGTCAACGCGGAGGATCGTTTTCTCTCCAAGCTTTCCGGCGTGACCGAGCCGGAGGGTAAGCGCAAAATCATCGGCGAGGAGTTCATCCGGGTCTTCGAGGCGGAGGCCAAAAAAATCGGCCGGGTGGATTACCTGGCCCAAGGGACCATCTACCCCGACGTCATCGAGTCCGGGGCGGGGGACGCCGCCGTCATCAAGAGCCACCACAACGTGGGGGGCCTGCCGGATTATGTGGATTTCAAAGAAATCGTGGAGCCCCTGCGGATGCTCTTCAAGGACGAGGTGCGCCAGCTGGGCCGGGAGCTGGGCCTGCCGGAGTACCTGGTGAGCCGCCAGCCCTTCCCGGGGCCGGGCCTTGCCATCCGCTGCATCGGCGAGGTGACGAAGGAGAAGCTGGATCTGCTCCGCCGGGCGGACTTCATCTTCCGGGACGAGATTGCCAAGGCGGGCCTTGCCGGGACCATGGACCAGTACTTCGCCGTGCTGACGAACCTGCGCAGCGTGGGAGTCATGGGGGACGGCCGGACCTACGATTACGCCCTGGCCCTGCGGAGCGTCACCACCAGCGACTTTATGACGGCGGACTGGACCCGGATTCCCTATGAGGTCCTGGACCGCGTCAGCGTCCGGGTGGTGAACGAGGCGCCCCACATCAACCGGGTGCTCTACGACATCACCAGCAAGCCCCCGGCGACGATTGAATTTGAATAACAGGAGGACACCCCCATGTC
>NZ_CAJMXG010000222.1:0-4712 GCF_905219725.1 Oscillibacter sp. CU971 | reverse complement strand
AGTTCCTTCTGGATTTCCTTCGGAATCCCATTGCCTTCTGCCGTTTCTTTCTTCGCGGCTAGCTTAATGACATTACTTGCTTTTACTCCTCCTTGGGACCCAGGACCACGGCGGCCACGGCGCAGAGGATGCCCCCCACAGCGAACACCCACCAGGCCGTCTTCCACATGTACAGGGCNAGGCCCNGTCCTACGTAAANGGCCGTGGCCAGCAGCATGATGACGGTGCAGACGGTCCCCACCAGATTGTTTCGCCGCTTGGCCTNCGGCGAGGGATTGTNCTCCCGGTTNTACTTTTCCACATCGTATTTGTCGTGCTGGATGCTTCCGTAGATGAAGGACCACACCGCCCCGGCGATGATCAGCAGGAAAAAGGCCATGCTGTAGGACTCATAGGGCTCCCGCTCCGGGAAGGCGGAGAAAAACAGCAGCAGCAGGACCACGGCGAACAGGATTGCCCCCACGCCTCCGGCGATGTGCCAGACGAATCTCCGCTGAAAGGCCTCCTTCTGCTCCTCGGTGTAGAAGTCGGCGATCACGGGGTTTTTCCTGCGGAAGTTTTCAAGCTCGATGCCGGAAACCACCAGGACCACCACGCACACCGTGATGACCAGCAGGAGCGCCGCGCCCGCCAGGGCCTCCGGTGCGCCCAGGACCTCCAGCAGGCCGCTCACGCCCACGCCGGCGATGATGGCGGAAACTGCCAGGGAGATTCTCCAGGCGAAGCGGGTCATGAAGCCGTCGTACTTGGCCGTGTCGGCCACCCGGCTTTCCTCCACGCTGCCTCGGAGGAGCGTGTCCAGGTTCACGTTATAGAGGTCGCAGATGTGCAGCAGGGTGTCCATCTCGGGAAAGCTCTGACCGCCCTCCCACTTGCTGACAGACTGGCGGCTGACGTCCAGCTGTTCCGCCAGCTGCTCCTGGGTGATTCCGGCCTGGGCCCGGATGAACTGCAGGTTTTCGGAAAACGACATTTGGGTAATCCTCCTTGAATTTGGTGCCCTTATTCTGCCGGAGCGGGCGGCGCAGCGCCAGCGATTTGGTGTTGCGTTTGAAGAAATCCATGTAAACTTTGGGTTGCGCTTCCCATTTTAGCGGCTTTTCCGGACAAACGCAAGGTTCCCGATTGCGTTCCCGCCGGAAATCCGCTATAATCAATCTATCAAATATCGACACGCGGGAGGTACGGACACATGAAGCTGGCGGCGGCGGCGCAGATGCGGGAACTGGACCGAAGGGCCATAGAAGAGCGGAAGATTCCCTCCATCGACCTGATGGAGCGGGCGGCGGCGGCGGTGGCCCAGGCGGCTCTGGACGCCCTGCCGGATAAGCCTCAGAAGTGCCGGGCGGCGGTGTTCTGCGGCGCGGGGAACAACGGCGGGGACGGCATCGGCGCGGCAAGGCTCCTCTTTTTGATGGGCCTCAAGGTCCGGGTCTTCCTGGTGGGGGACTATAACCGCCTCACCCCCGACGCCATGGAGGAGACGGGCCGTCTCAGCGAGTGCGGCGTGGCGCTGGAGGACTTCAACCCCCAGGACAAGGCCCAGGCCGCCTGGGCCCGGGGAAGCCAGGTGGTCGTCGACGCCATCTTCGGTGTGGGCCTCTCCCGGAACATCGCCCCGGATTCCAAATTCGCCGCCGCCGTGGACCTTATCAACTCCTGCCGCAGGGGGACGGTGATTGCCGCCGACATTGCCAGCGGCGTGGAGGCGGACACGGGGCGGATTTTGGGCCGGGCCGTCCGGGCGGATCGGACCGTCACCTTCTCCATGCCAAAAACCGGGCAGTTCGCCGGGGACGGGGCCGTCCTCTCCGGGCGGGTTACCGTCCATGACATTGGCGTCCCCGCCGCCCTGGTCCGGGAGGTTTCCTGCCCCGTCCAGACGGTGGAGGCGGACTTCGCCCGGGCGGCCCTGCCGCCCCGGAAGAAGGACGGCCACAAGGGGGATTTCGGCAAGGTCCTCGTCGTGGGCGGGGCCGTGGGCTATACCGGCGCGCCCTACCTCACGGCCTCGGCGGCGGTGCGGTCCGGCTGCGGGCTGGTGTACCTGGGGGTGCCGGAGAGCATCTGGGAGATCGAGACGGTCCGCTGTGTCTCCGCCATGCCCTTCCCCCTGGCGGACCGGCGGGGGCGGCTGAGCCGGCGGGCCCTGCCGGAGCTCCTGGAGCGGCTGGAGGGCTGCGGCGTCCTGGCCCTGGGGCCGGGCCTGGGGCGTGGGGAGTCCGTCCGCCAGCTGGTTCTGGAGGTCCTCCAACAGACGGAAAAGCCCGTGGTCCTGGACGCCGACGGCATAAACGCGCTGGAGGGACATATAGATAGTTTGGACAGCCGCCGGGGGCGGGTCACCATCCTGACCCCCCATGGCGGGGAGTTTGCCCGCATCGGCGGAAATCCCGCCGGGGACCCGGTGGGCGCGGCCCGGGCCTTTGCCCGGGAGCATGGCTGCTTTTTAGTCCTGAAGGGCCACCGGACCGTCACCGCCGGGCCGGAGGGGAACGTGCTGGTGAACACCACCGGCAATTCCGGCCTGGCCAAGGGAGGAAGCGGCGACGTGCTGACGGGGCTCATCGCCTCGCTGCTTGCCCAGGGGGCCGGTCCGGTGATGGCGGCGGCGGGGGCCGTGTGGATCCACGGCCGGGCCGGGGACCTGGCGGCGGAGGCGCTGACGGAGTACTGCGTCACGCCGGAGGACGTCATTGCCGCGTTCCCCAGGGTATTTTCAGAGCTTCAAGGAAATTGAATATCAAGGAGGTTTTCCGGTGCGCCTATGGAAGTGCGTACCAATGATAACCCTGCTCTTGCTGCTGGCGGCCTGCGGCGGCGGAGACGGCGGGGACGGAGCGTCCCAAACGGCGGACCTGCGGGACCGCTATCACGACTGCGCGGGCTGTGCCATGGAGGCGGTTGTCTCCTGCGATCAGGAGGGCCTGGCCTGGGAGGCGGAGCTTCGCTGCGAGTACGTCCCCGGCGGGGAGAGCACGGTGGAGGTGCTGGCGCCGGAGGCTATCGCCGGGGTGCGGGCCGTGCTCAGCGACACGGACTGGCGGCTGGAGTATGAGGACGCCAGCCTCAACGCCGGGACCCTTGGCGACGAGGAGATCAGCCCTGCCGCCTGCCTGCCCCGGCTGATGAGCGCCCTCCGGGACGGGTGGCTGCTGGAGGAGAACCAGGAGGAGTGGAACGGCGTGCCCTGCCTCCGCCTCACCGTGGACCAGACGGGGGTGAAGGACGGGAAAATTCTCTCCACCGTTTGGCTGAACCTGGCGGACGGAACCCCGGTCCGGGGGGAAATCGCCGTGGACGGGGAAATCATTTTGACGGCGGACTTTACGAGCTTCTCCTTTTATGATACAATAGCGAAAGACGGCGCTTGACGCTCCGCACAGACCGGCCTCCCCCCGCATAGGATGANGTGGGGCGAGGACGCCGGAATTTGCCCCTCCCACGGCGAGGACGCAAGTTTGCGGGAAGAGGCGTATAAATTCCGAAACTGCGTGGGAGAATGAAAGTGGCCTCACCGAAGGGGGACGCGCTTCCCCTTTCGATGGCGGGTACTTCTTTCGGCGGAGTGTGAACTTTGTGGATACGAGTGTCAAGCGCGGCGATATTTACTATGCCGATCTCTCCCCGGTGGTGGGCAGCGAGCAGGGCGGCGTCCGTCCCGTTCTGATTATTCAGAACGACACCGGAAACCGCTACAGCCCCACCGTGATCGCGGCGGCCATTACTTCCCAGACCGGGAAGACCCGGCTGCCCACACATATCGACCTCCCCGTGGACCAGAGCTGCGGCCTGAGCCGGGATTCCGTGGTCCTGCTGGAGCAGGTGCGGACCCTGGACAAAAAACGGCTCCGGGAACGCATGGGCCACGTGGAGGAAAATGTGATGAACAAGGTGGACACGGCCATCGCGGTCAGCTTCGGGCTGCCCCACGACCAGTTGGTTTGAGGTTCCCTCCCGGCGGAAGTTCCTTCCGCCGGGAGGGCGTACGGAGGAGGTACATATGAAAAAAGACAGGTGGCTGCTGCGCGCCGTGGTCCTGCTGGCCCTCAGCGCCGCGCTGATGAGCGGCGTGTCCCTGGNGGCGGAGGCGGGTTCCCCCCAGGACCCCCTGGTGACCCTGAGCTATTTGAACGACACCTTTTTCTCTCAGCTTATGCAGCGTGTGGACCAGAGGATCGCTGAACGGACGGGACAAGCCCTTCCCGGCGNCGGGGCCTCCGCCTCCTTCGTGGTGGTGACCCTGAACGAGGGACAGACCCTCACNGGCGGCGTCGGCTGCGAGGTGATGCTGCGGGTGGGCAGCGCCGTCTGCGTCTCCCCCTCGGACCCGGGGCTCGTCGACGAGACTACCGCCTCCACCCTGGCAAACGGGGGCGCGCTGGCCCAGAACCACCTGTATATGATGACCATCGAGGGCCGGGGCGTCCGGGCCACCGCCGGGACGGTCAAGGTCCTGGCCCGGGGGAGCTATACCGTGGCCTGAATCACATAGTCCCGCCCGCTTGCGCATAGAATGGCGTAAGCGGGTTTCTATTTTATAACGGCGGGAGGGACGGCGGACATGGACAAATTCCCCTTACTGATGGACGGCAAACCCACCGGGGAGCTGACCGCGGAGCGGGAGGGGCTCTACACCTGGTTCTCCGCCCGCTGCCCCCTGCGGCCGGATGGGCTCTGGTGTGCCTGGGCCGTGGGGGACCGGGGGGAGC
>NZ_CAJMXG010000221.1:0-4820 GCF_905219725.1 Oscillibacter sp. CU971 | reverse complement strand
AAGGAGCAGGAGCAGCACTATGACGCCAAGCTGAACGAGGCGTTCTGCCGGGCAAAGTCTCTGGTTCTGCAATACGCGCTGTGCAATCCCTGGGACTTCTTCTTCACTGGTACTCTGGATAAAACCAAATTCAACCGTTACGATCTGGACGAGTACCAGCAGAAGCTCTCCCAGTTCATCAGGGACAAACGCAAAGCTGACAATGGAAACAGCATCGGTACTGTGGGAGAGGCCATCATTGCGGACCTCCAGGGCGTGGACAGCCTAGCGGATATGGCCAGCCAGTCCCTGGGCTTTGGCCTGAGCGTCCTCACCAGCCCCTTTATGCTGCTGTTCTGCATCATCCTCATGGCCTATGCCGTGATCAAGGTGTTTTTCAGCAACCTGAAGCGGGGCGGCATCCTGCTCATCCAGATCGCCGTGGGGAGCCTCTATATGTTCAGCGTCCCCAGGGGCTACATCGACGGATTCGTCCAATGGATCAAGCAGGTGGTCGGCCTGTGCCTGACGGCCTTTTTGCAGTCCACCATTCTGGTGGCGGGGCTCATGGTCTTCAAGGACCACGCCCTGCTGGGCCTGGGGCTGATGCTCTCCGCCGGAGAGGTGCCCCGCATCGCCGGGACCTTCGGCCTGGACACCACCACCCACGCCAATATCATGAGCGCGGTCTATACCGCCCAAACGGCAATCAATACCACACGGAGCATCGCTCACGCGGTGACTCCGAACTCATAACAGGAGGGGAAGCCATGCTGACCATGGGAAGCCTCTTCGATGGGATCGGCGGCTTTCCCCTCGCGGCGGTCAGGGCGGGGATCGAGCCCCTCTGGGCCAGCGAAATCGAAGCCTTCCCCATCGAGGTGACGAAATACCACTTCCCCGACATGGTCCATGTGGGGGATATCACGAAGCTGGACGGAGCCAAGCTTCCTCCTGTAGACGTTGTCTGCGGCGGCTCACCGTGCCAGGATCTCAGTGTCGCAGGGACTAGAACGGGTTTGACCGGCTCCCGCTCCGGCTTATTTATGGAGCAAATCCGAATCATCAAGGAGATGAGAGATGAAGACAAACGTCATGGATGGACAGGTGTCCATGTTCGCCCCCGATTCGCCGTGTGGGAGAATGTGCCGGGAAGCCTCTCCAGCGGACGAGACCCGAAAACGGGGCGGAAAACACCGGGCTCGGACTTCCGGCAGGTCCTCGAGGCGTTCCTCCAGATTGAGGAACCAGAGCTTCATGTTATTAGACCTCCGCGCGGGCGCTGGAAATATGCTGGGGCCATATTGGGAGATCGATCCACAGTGGCTTGGGTGCGGTGGGACGCTCAATACCTCGGAGTGCCCCAAAGACGCCGCCGAATCTTCCTTGTCTGCGATTTTGCAGGAGGAAGTCCCATCCAAATATTATTTGACCAGGAAAGCCTGCCTGGGTATCCTGCGCCGGGCAGGGGAGCGGGGGAAGGATCTGCCGCCGCAATTGGAGCTGGCGCTGAAGGCCCAGGCGGGCTTGATCTCCCTGGAGGAGTTCCGCGCAAGCCCGCCGGCCGGCGGCGTGGTCCGGCGGGAACGCGCTGAGGAAGACTGCCTTACTCCCTGGGATACCCAGCAGGCCAGGATCTTCACGCCGGAGGGCAAAGCGCCCACGCTGGCCAGCGCCGACGGAGGCGGAGGCCGGAATCCCGGCGGGCTGCTGTTCGCGGCGGGCGTGGTCAGCAAAGGCAGCGAAGGCGGTATGCCCGGCCAGGAATACCCCTGCGCGCTGACCGCCGCCTTTTGCGCCGGAGCGGGAGCCGCCGCCGGGACCATCGGCTATCAGGAGGAGGTCGCTCCCACACTGAAGGGGACCGCCAGCGGAAACATGATGCCCTCCGTCCTCTGCCTCAACGACCAGGGCGGCAGCGTTATGGAGTGCTCTGAAAATGTGACGGGCACTCTGCGGGCTCAGGAGCATGGGCATCAGCCGCTGATTTTTGACAATCACGGCCAGGACACGAGGTTCCGCGGCCCGGTCAGCGCCGCCCAAACCGTGCCCGCCAGCTTTGGCCAGGGCGGCAACAATCAGCCCCTGGTCGTTGGAGTTTATGAAAACCATGGCATCGACGCAAGGTACACAGGGCCGCACAGGGTGTCCCCCACACTAACCAATCGTAATGGCTCAGGAGGGAACAACCTCCCCCTGGTTTCCGTGCCGCCGGAAACTTTCTGCATCCTGGGCAATACCGTGGACTGCGCCCCGGAGAACGGCGGTCATGGCCTTGGCGTTCAGAAAGAGCTGTCGTTTACGCTGACCTCCGAGCACCGGCACGCCGTCTTTACCCGGCANAGGACAGACCACTTTCAGGAGGGAGATGTCGCATCCACAGAAAGCGCCAGGCAATATAAGGACGCCACCGATCACATTTATCAGGCGGCGAAGCGGGCCGCCTCGGAGGCGTTCGCGCAAACATGCGCCGCAGCGCTGCCGAAGCTCATAAGGAGGCTTACGGCGACAGAATGCGAGCGGCTCCAGGGTTTCCCGGACGGCTGGACGGGCATACCGGGGGCCTCGGACTCCGCCAGGTACCGGGCTTTGGGAAACAGCGTGGCGATACCGTGCGTAGAGTTCATCATGCGGGGAATCGCCATGGCGATGGGCGTGTATCCAATGGTCCTTCCGCGCTTCAGCGAGTTTCCCCTTCCCAATTCTGCCGGGGATAACACCAGCATCCCGTCTCGTGGTCGTTAACTACGCCCACCGCCTGCAAAAATGAGTAGATGATGACGGAGCCCACGAAGTTCATCCCCCGGCGTTTCAAGTCCTTGGAAACCTGGTCGGATAACTCGGTACTGGCCCGGACCTCGTCGTCTGTGTTCAGAATGACCTGCCCGTCCGTGAAGCCCCAGAGGTAGCGGTCGAAAGACCCAAACTCCTTCTGGATGTNCAGGAAAGCCCTCGCGTTCTGGACCGCCGCCTGAATCTTGCGGCGGTTCCGCACGATGCCGGGGTCCTCCATCAGTGCCTCCATCTTCTC
The DNA here is from genome assembly GCF_905219725.1 of Oscillibacter sp. CU971. Taxonomy (NCBI): domain Bacteria; kingdom Bacillati; phylum Bacillota; class Clostridia; order Eubacteriales; family Oscillospiraceae; genus Oscillibacter; species Oscillibacter sp. CU971. The sequence goes on along the minus strand of NZ_CAJMXG010000221.1, from coordinate 1,810 downwards.
CGGGCCGTACTCCGCGACAACCGCGGGATCGAAACCGTCGAAGGCCTGCCGGAACGCCTCCCGCTTTTTCAGGATTGTAATCCAGGACAGGCCCGCCTGGAAGCCCTCCAGGATCAGCATTTCGAAGAGCTTCCGGTCGTCATGCTCCGGCCTCCCCCACTCCTGGTCGTGATAGGCCGTATAGAGTTCAGAGGCCGGATCGGCCCAGCGGCAGCGCTTTCGTTCCATAGGGACACCTCCTGTTCGCCCCCATTATACCCAATCCATATCCAGGACACAAGAAGAAAACGAGATTGCGCCCGGCCTGTTCATCCTTTATAATAGGAGCAAACGAAGGCGAATCTTGTCGGGCTTGGAGCGGAGGCGGCGCTATGGGACGAAATCGAAAATTGGCTTACGCCCTGGGCGGCTTTGTCCTTGGCGTGCTGCTGACCTCTGCGGTTTGGCTGCGCGTCGGCATCCGGCAGGATACCGGCATAGCGGCGGCTCCGGAGGATTCTCGCCCTGGGGCCTCAGCAGCCGTCTTTCCAGACACAGAGCCGGAGGAGCAGACGGCCCCGCCGCTGGAAACCACAGGCGAAGAACCGGACGGCTCCGCCGCGCCGGACCCTCCAACGGATATCTGGGACAGCGCCGCAGTTTACACCGGAGGCGATACCGTCAGCCATCAGGGGCGGCGGTACCGGGCCAGGTGGTGGACCCAGGGTGAGCGGCCTGACAGCAGCGGCGTGTGGGAAGACCTGGGAATCCTGGACGGCGAGCCGGTCCAGCCGGAGGGCGTGAGCAGCGTTCCCATTGACGCCTCCGGGCCCCGCAACGCGGAACGGACCGGCTTTAAAGTGGTAGGCTATTATCCCAACTGGAAGCCGGACAGGCTGAACTCCGAGGACTTCGGCGTGGTGACCCACGTCTGCTACGCCTTCGCCATGCCTACGGCAGAAGGCGGATTGCGGGATTTGGAAAACCCGGAGACCGCCAAGACCCTGATCCGTTCCGCCCATGAAAACGGAGCGAACGTACTGCTGTCCGTGGGCGGCTGGAGCTACAACGATNCCCCGCTGGAAAATGTATTCATGGAGGCCACCGCCGACGATGTCAGGCTCCAGCGGNTTGTAGAAAGCATCCTCGNCATGTGCGAGGCATATGGCTTCGACGGCGTGGACATGGACTGGGAGCACCCCCGCGTGGACGGGACCAGCGCCAGGCAATATGAAGCGCTGATGCTGGCCTTGTCCGAGCGGCTCCACGCCCAGGGCAGGCTGCTGACGGCGGCGGTGCTGAGCGGCGCCACGGCGGACGGAAACGTCTACTATGACGCGGCGGCCCACTCCAACGCCGTGCTGAATGCCCTGGACTTCATCAATGTCATGGCCTATGACGGCGGCGACGGAGAGCGCCACTCCTCCTATCAGTTTGCCGTGGACTGCGGGCGCTACTGGAAGGAAACCCGCGGCCTGCCCGCTCACAAGGTGGTGCTGGGGCTTCCCTTCTATGCCCGGCCCAGCTGGGCGGACTATGGGGCGATCCTGGCCGCCGTGCCGGAGGCTTCCGCCGGGGATCATGTCCTCTATAACGGCATGGAGGTCTATTACAACGGGCCGGACACCATTGCCAAGAAGACGCGGTACGCCAGGGAAGCCTTGGGCGGCGTGATGATCTGGGAGCTGACGCAGGACACGTCCGATAAGGAGAACAGCCTTCTGCGCGCCATTGGAAGTGTCTTGAAATGATGTTAAGGAAGCACTGATTAAAGCCGGTAAAAGCCAGGCAAACAGACAAAGGTAATGGAAACGTCCAATAAAGGGCCATA
>NZ_CAJMXG010000220.1:0-4855 GCF_905219725.1 Oscillibacter sp. CU971 | reverse complement strand
CACCGTCACCAACCTGCTGGTGACCCTGGTGTTCGGCGCGGTCTACTTCTACCTGGAGCTGCCCGCCCTGAACCTCCACGCCGAGGAGTTTTACGTTTTCGCCTTCCTCCTCTGCGCCGTGTACTGCGTCTGCGCCGTCTTCACCTCCGGCTTCCAGGGGGACGGCAGCGTCAAGGGCTATTTCCACTTCGTCCGCAAGCAGTGCGCCGTCCCCTTCCTGGTGGTCGTCGCCCTCATTGCCGCCCTGGCCCTGGGAGCCCTCAGCAGCTGGGTGGTCCTCCGGGCCGGGAGCTATTCCAAGCTCCTCCCTCTGGAAACCGGCAATTTTACCGCCGAGGTAGAGGAGATTTCCTACGACCAGATTCCCATGCTGGACGACGATTCCGCCGCCCGCCTGGGCAACCGGAAGCTGGGCGAGCTGGCGGACATGGTGTCCCAGTTTGAAATACTGACGGACTATACCCAGATCAATTACCAGGGCCGCCCCGTGCGGGTGACCTCCCTGCGGTACGGGGACCTCATCAAGTGGTTCACCAACCGGGGCGACGGCCTCCCCGCCTATATCATCATCGACATGGTGAGCCAGGAGGCGGAAATCGTCCGTTTGCAGGAGGGCATGAAGTACACCACCGCCGAGCATCTGGGCCGGAACCTGTACCGCCATCTGCGCTTCCACTATCCCACCATGATGTTCGACGGCCCGGTCTTTGAGATCGACGAGGAGGGCANCCCNTACTGGGTCTGTCCNCGGATCGTGNGGACCATCGNCCTCTTCGGCGGCGTCGACATNAAGGGCGCGGTCCTGGTCAACGCCGTCACCGGGGAGCNCGAGTATTACGAGCAGGTCCCCAACTGGGTGGACCGCCTCTACTCTTATGATATCATCATGCAGCAGTACGATTACTACGGCATGTATCACAACGGCTTCCTGAACTCCATCTTCGGCCAGCGGGACGTGACGGTCACCACCGACGGCTGGAACTATATCGCCATAGACGACGACGTGTTCATGTACACCGGCGTCACCTCCGTCACCTCGGACCAGTCCAACATCNGCTTTATTCTCACGAACCAGCGGACCAAGGCCACCAAGTTCTATCCCTGCGCCGGGGCCACGGAAATCTCCGCCCAGGAGTCCGCCCAGAGCCAAGTCCAGCAGATGCGCTACCGGGCCACGTTCCCCCTGCTTTTGAACATCGCAAGCCAGCCCACTTACTTCATGGCCCTGAAGGGGGAGGATGGGCTGGTCAAGATGTTCGCCATGGTCAACGTCCAGCAGTATGACATTGTCTCTACCGGCTCGACGGTGGGCGAATGCGAGACCAACTACCGCCAGACCCTGGCCCACCGGGGCCTCATCGTCGCGGGAGAGCAGAAGCCCGCCGCCGGGAATACCCAGGAGCAGGAGGGCGTCGTGGCGGAAATCCGCAGCGCGGTTATCGGCGGCAATACGCACTACTATGTCCGCATGGAAAACAGCTTGGGCTACCTGGACTTCAACGCCTCCGAGGTGCCCTTGGCGGTGCTGCTGAACGTCCGGGACCACATCCGCTACACCTTCGTGCTGGAGGGCGCGGAGTTCCCCGAGCACGGCATCGTCCCCGCCACCGGCTTCGAGCATATCGACTGGGATAATTAAAAACGCGGCATGAGCNGCCCTACCCAATCTGAACTAATGGTTCAGATCGGATAGGGTTGCTTTTTTCCTGTAACTCTTGCAGTTCACGGGCCGTTTCTCTCCCCGAGAGAACGCCTATGCCGGAAAGCACGGAAAACGCCAAGCTGTTCGGCAGCATCCATGGCATGACACAATCTATCATCCACTGTGGCAGAAGCGCCGACAGCAGCCAAATCAATATGGAACCCGCCTTGAGCGATGACACCAACAAAGCGGCCTCTTGCATCCCGTGCAGCATTTTCATGTGAGTAAACGGCGTTCCCGCTACCGCCGTCCACTTTGGCAGAGGAGACAACTGGAATTTCCCGCTTCCCATTATCAAAGCCTGGACCCCAGTATGTATTCCGATACGCTTGGGACCTTGCTTCCTAGAGTCCCCAAAATTTTAATCAGTAGGGGGTATACTGAACAGCTTTTTCCGGACGGTCTAACATACCTTTGCCATTTCCGTATACCATAAACGTCCGAAAGCTGTTGTGACTCAATGGCTATGCGTTTGTCCCTTTTTAGCCAATGAATTAAGGTAGGAGTATTGACCAGTTTTATTGAGTTAGACGGCAAACAGACAGTAAGACTCGGCCCCACGGGGCCAAGCGGCCGGGCACGGACTAATTTTCTTATCTACACGTTACAGCGTGCGGAGAGGGGCTGAAAATGATGGTTACGCGCACGAACGGCCCCTGGAAAGATGCGCGCCGCACATTGGTTGGGGAGATGGATTTCTTCCCGGAGCGCGGCAGACCACAAAAAAGAGGCAGCCGCATGACGCGCCCGCGTCATGCGGCTGCTTCCCGCCAGGAACGCTTCCCTGCCGGGCCCTCCTGAAAGCCCGCCGTTCCGAATTCTCAATCATTTCCGCAGGAGAATCAGCCCCAGCGTATTCGGGCCGCAGTGGCAGAAGATGGTGCAGCCCGCCTTGGCCTCCAGAATCTCGCCGAAGCGCCCGTCCTCCCGGATGATCTCCCGGGCAATGCCCGCCAGCTCGTCCCCCGGGCAGGTGTCCACCAGGAAAACGCGGCTGAAATCCAGGTCCGTCCGGTCCCTCAGGCGCTCATGAACGTAGTCCGCCACCACCTTGGCGATGTTTCCCCGGTACTTTTTGGTCACGGACATTTTGCCGCCAATCACCTCCACGCAGGGGTGGAGCTTCAGCAGATTCGCCCCCAGGGCCGTGACGGCGGAGCAGCGCCCGCCCTTTTTCATATAGTCCAGCCGATCCAGGACAAAGCTGGTTTCCAGCCTGGGAACCATGTTCTCCAGGAGGTCCAGGATCTCCGTCACGGACTTCCCCGCCCGGGCGGCGCCGGCGGCGGCCAGGACCATCATGCCGTGGCCCACGGTCAGGTTTCCGGAGTCTACCACGTAGACCTCCGGCACCTCCTCCGCCGCCAGCTTGGCGTTTTGGTGGCAGCAGGAAAAGCCGCTGCCGATGTTGAGGTGGATGACGGCGTCATATTTTTCCATCAGCGCCCGGAAGGCGTCCTCATAATCCGATACGTTGACGGCGTTGGTGGTGGTGATTTCTCCCCCCGCGTCCACATGGGACGCAATATCCGCCGTACGGATGTCCACCCCGTCGTGATAGAGCTTTCCCGCCTTAACGATGCCCAAGGGAAAAACGGTGATGCCGTACTGCTCCAGCAGCCGCTCCGGCAGGTCGCAGGTGCTGTCGGTGGTAATCTTGATCATAAACGGGCTCCTTCCAGGTTCGGGGCAGGCACGCTCCCGGACCGCGTCCTATTTTAAATTCCCGCGCGGCCGCCGCGGCAAATGCGGAACGCCCGCGCCGCAGCTATTCTATCATGGATTTTCAGGAAAATCCATAGTGGAAACCGGCAAAATTGACGGAGGTTTTCCCACCGTGCGGCGCTCTTCGGCGCGTCCACTTGTTCCGGCATTCTCCACTCCCGGACGCGCCCGAAATGCGGCCTCCGCTTCCGGCGGCGAAGACCCGCCCTCTCATTCGCCGGAGTTTTGTGATTTTATCACGGTACGCACAAACCGGTTCCGGTATCATGGTAACCATCAAATCTGGGAGGTCGCCCTATGAAAACAAGGAAAAAGCGGCGGGCTGTTNTAAACGGGGACGCCTGTGTTGCCTGCGGATGCTGCGTGAAGGTGTGTCCCCTGTCCGCCATCCAGGTCCGGCATGGCGTCCGGGCGGCGGTTGATCCGGAGCGCTGTGTGGGCTGCGGCAAATGCGCGAAGGAGTGCCCCGCGTCCGTGATCGTCCTTCAGGAGGTATCGGTATGAAAAAGCGCTGGTATGATTACCTTTGGATTGCAGAGCTGATTTACATGTCGCTGGGGTTTTTCAATATCCTCTTCGCCTGGCTGGGCATGCTGTTTTTCTGCATCCCCCTGATCATTTCCCTGGTCTGGGGCACAAAGGGCTACTGCAACCGCTACTGCGGCCGGGGCCAGCTGTTCGGCCTGCTGGGCGGGCGCTTCGGCTTGTCCCGGAAAAAGGATATCCCCGGGTGGATGAAGAGCAAATGGTTCCGCTATGGCTTTTTGATATTCTTCTTCATCATGTTCTTTCAGATGCTGTGGAATACCTATCTGGTCTTTGCCGGCGCACATGATCTCCGGCAGGTGGTGACGCTGCTGTGGACGTTTAAGCTCCCCTGGCACTGGGCCTATCACGGCACGTTCTTTCACCAGGGCGCTGCCCAGTTCGCCTTCGGCTTTTACAGCGTCATGCTGACCTCCACCATTCTCGGCATGATTACTATGATTCTCTTCAAACCCCGCAGCTGGTGCGTTTATTGTCCTATGGGCACCNTGANGCAGCTCATCTGCAAAGCGAAAAATGGAAAGGATGCGTTAACATGAAGGTAGTCATCATCGGCGGCGTAGCGGGAGGGGCCACGGCGGCGGCCCGGCTCCGGCGGCTGGACGAACAGGCGGAGATCGTGGTCTTCGAGCGGTCCGGGTACGTCTCCTACGCCAACTGCGGCCTGCCCTATTACATCGGCGGGGTCATCGAGGACCCCGAGGCCCTGACCCTCCAGACGCCGGAGAGCTTTTTCTCCCGCTTCCGCGTCACCATGAAGGTGCGCCACGAGGCCACCGCCCTCCACCCGGAGAGAAAAACGGTCTCCGTAAAAAACCTGGAAACAGGCGAGGAATTTGAGGAGCCTTATGACAAGCTCCTCCTCTCCCCCGGCGCCAAGCC
>NZ_CAJMXG010000219.1:0-4863 GCF_905219725.1 Oscillibacter sp. CU971 | reverse complement strand
TTTATCATGCGTAATACTGCCGTTGACGATATAATTTTGAATACTGCTGGAGCGGTGTGCGGCTATCTTATTTATCGGCTTATCCAAAATCATTTTCCAAGGTTTGCTGCTGGATTTTTGTGCCAAGAGCAGTGATGGGAGGACTTCCTATGAAAGCATTGAAAATTCCTGTGAAAAAATATTTTTGGAATTATCGGCGTGGCAATTCTTGCAATCGCCATCCTGTGGGGGGACTGAGGTTATCCCCAAGGGCATAGGAAGGTATGTCGCAGCAGAATAAGGAGTGACGATTTGCATCTAATATTGGGGTTTAGCGTTGGAAGATAGGTGTGAGATTATGAATTTTACTGTCTACGCAGGAATTGGAATTTTACTTGTTTTAACGATAATCGGAGTACTTATTTTGTTAAGACGCAATTCCTTCAAATCTGAAAATAGTAAGCGAATATGTATTGTGGCAGGGACTCTGCAAGCGGTCCATATAATATTGTATTTGACTGGATTATTGGAGAAAATCGCTCAAATCAATGTTTATATTGCATTCGGAATTTGTGCTGTTGTTTCCATCATATGTATTTTGATGTCTGGCTGGATGTTGCTGCCTTTTTCAAAGTTTAAGCATGGAATAAAGTATCTGCTTATGTTTATTGCTATACTTCAAGTGATTAGTACGATTATTATATTTTTGTTGCCCGAAGCGGGTATTCCACCGTTAATCCAATTTTCAGTAAATACATAAAAATCTACTTTTAGGAGGAACCATCATGAACATCCAAAATATAGGAAACATCCCCAACATCACCATCCAGATCACCACCGGCACGCCCCAGGCGGGCTTCCGCTGTGACCCCAGCGCCGCCGCGACTTCCGGCAGCGGCACGTCCCAGGGCTCCGCCCGACTGCTTCACCTGGACCTCTCCGACCGCAAGGGCTACCGGGAGGACTACTCCATCCGGGACGCGGCGGAAGGTCTGTGGAAGAAGGAAAATTTTGATTTCAACATCTTCGACCCCGCCAGCATTCAGCGGATGCAGGACCGTGTGCGGCAGGGCTCCTACACCATGAAGCCCACCGACGAGGAGTTGTCCGCCTACCTGGACACCCTGCGGCAGAACGGTCTGGACGGCTCGGTGGACTGGACCGGCCTGACGCGGGAGTTGGAGGCGTTCAAGACCACCACTCCGGAGGAACTGGAGGACGGGCTGGACTATCTGGCTTCCCGCTATGTGGCGGCGCGGGATAAGCTGGAGCGCAATTACACCGGCGAGGAGCTGACCGCCCAGCTTGCCAAGCTGGAGGAGGTCTATCAGGCCGGGAAATCCGGGATGATCGACGGCTACACCCAGGCTTTGCAGGACAATCTGGGTCTCTCCGACAGCGACGCCCAGGCAGTCCGGGACAGCTTTTCCACCATTCTCGCGGAGAAAGAGGAGACGTACCGGGGTGCGTTGAAGCAGGTCCATGAGGCCGTGGAGCAGACCGGCCCCGACAGCGTATGGCTGAAGAACCACGACGCCTATATCGCCTCCCAGCTCCGGGCGGCGGACAAGGCCGGTCAGAGCGAGGCCCGATACTCGGTGCAGGACTTGGCCGCCGCCGGGCAGATCGCCCAAAGCTACCGGACGGAGATTTTTGATGCATCCTTCTGCGGGCGGAACGAGGCAACGCTGGCGCTGGGCCTGTCCCTGGCGGACATGAAGGCAGAGACGATGATCTCCAAGGGACTGGTGAGCGAAAACATGGCCGCGTTGCTTCGGAACAGCCGCGCTCAGGGGCACGAAAACGCGCTGACGGCGCTGGACCAGGCGCTTGCCCAACGGGAGAGCCACCTTGCCCCTGGCGAACCCAAAGGGACATTCGCCCCTGTGGATCGCTCCGTGTTCCAGGGCATCTACGACGCCACGCTGAACGCCTTCCGGCAGAATGGCGGTAATGGGGCCGGGGCTATCCGCGCCGGGGCCTCCTACGGGCAGAGTATCACCGCCCAGGCCACTGCCCGGAATCCTCAGGCCCTGCGCTGGGGCATCAGCATGGAGAGTTATTGGAAGAACTTCTACACCGCTCCCGATGCCAAGGAGGTTTCGCCGCTGGAGAAAAGTGTAAACCGGCTGATGGAGCAGATCGGCAAGCCCTCCAGCCTGGGCAGTTCCACCTATCAGAAGTACGCGGACAGCTGGCGGGACTTCCTTGCGGCTATCGGCGGGGGCGGAGTGAATATCCGGGCGTGATAAATCGCCCAAATAAATATTGTCTTTATTTAGGGGAAATTTGCTATGAGCATGAATAAAAGATTACTTGCTGTTGCGCTGATGTTTTCGCTGTTTATGTCTCTTGCGGCCTGTAGCAATCAGGAGTCTCCATCGAATGGTACTCCGGAAAGCGGAGCAAAAGGCGAGGTATCTGATATCTCTGTTGAATACAATGAAGACGAATTTTTGCCGATTGGATCAGTCGTTCTTCTGGAAGGCGGAAACAAACGGATTATGATTTGCGGGCGTATTCAGGCACAGGCTGGTTCAGATATCATTTATGATTACTCCGCCTGTTACTATCCAGAAGGAATTGTTGATCCGCAATCCATGTTCTTCTTTAACCGAGACGCTATCGAAACCGTGTATTTCCGTGGCTACGAGGACCAGGACGAATTAGATTATCGGCATGATGTGTTGGATCAATTGGGCGAACTGGAAATTCGGGACGGAATGATTGTTTCAAAAGGGAGTTGAAACGAAGCTGATCCCCATTCACAGGGGATAGAGAGCTATCCCTGACAGCAGATATTCAAAACGGAGGCAGCAATCATGGAACTGGAATGGGAACAGGGGCGGCAGTCTTCCCGTACCGCCGCGGCACTGGCCGGGGCGTTCCTGGGCGCGGCGCTGGGAGCGGACTGCTTTCTGGCGGCGAATTACCTGATCGGCGGGATTCCTGCCTTACTCTGCGGAGCGGCAATCGCATTCTGGGCGGTCAAGGGCGGGGTGTTGTTTGCCAACAGGAACAGCCAGGCTGTGGTGTTGCTGGCGCTCTTTCCGACACTTCTCTGGGGAATTTTTGTCAACCATTTGAGTTTCGCCCTCGCTGCCGCTCCTGGCGATCCAGCAGGCATACAACAGGCGTTCCTCAGTCCACTGTTCTTCACAGGCGGCACCAACTACTGGTTTCAGTTGGCTGGATTGTCAGCGGCAGCTTTGGGTTCCTGGACTACCCTATTCCGTGACGCAAAGAAAGAGCAGGAATTTCTGGAGCGGGCATCCCGCCCCTGCAAGCCTCCCCAGGAAGCGCCACCTGCGGATCTGGAGATCTACCTGCCCAAGCACGCCTGGATACGTCCCTGGCTCCTACAAAGGCGCATCACCCAAGGACTGTGGCTGACGGTTCTCTTTCTCCTCGTCTGGCTTCCGGATCTGCTTGGACATGAGTTGGCCTTGTTCTACGCCCTATGCGGTATGGGCTTTAGTTTTTTGGCGATTGCTTCCCTGCCTGGACCATCCGGGCATATTCTTGCGGCCCGTAAGGTGATGTACGCCCGAAAGGACGGACAGCTTTGGCTGATTGCGATGCAGCGCATCCAGGATGCCACCCTTCATGTGCGGTTCCCAAAGCTGGCACAGATATGGGATCAACTGCCGCAGACCCAGCGGACCCGCTTCAAGGCGTCCATAGTCTCTCTGCTTTCAAAAGAAAATAACATTGCCGTCAAGATCAGCAGACCCAGTCTCGAATACCAGAACAAATGGAGATGGGTCATATCCAATGACGTGGGGCGTAAAGCCCCTATTCCAAAGGTCTATCCCAAATTCAGCCCGGTTCCTGGCGATACGGAACCACTCAAAGAGGCTGTGCCGGTTTGGTGGCGCAATCCTATGATGACTCTGGTGATCACCGTGTTCTGTCTGACGGTGGGCATTCACATCGGGCTGGAAGAGGAGCGCCAGGCCGCGCTCCTCCCGCCAGAGCCTCCCCCGGTGGAGTCTGTTGTACCTGACCCGGAGGATTCCACATCCGTCACCAAGGCCATAGCGCCAAAGGTAATTGGAGACTACTACTTAAACGGCCTGATCCTCCGGACGGATGACGCCTTCCAGGCGTCCACGACCCAGCTGGAGGATCAGGAGAACGGCCTCACCTACCAGATATCCCTGCAATACGGTGTAGGCGAGGAAGCCGCCCAAATTTCCCTGGAGAGAACACAGGGAGAAAATGTCCGCTGCCTCCGCCCGGACAGTGAGGAATTCCTCTGGGGTATGGGGGACAACGGGGTCACCTATCGCTACAATCTTCGGACGGTGCAGCTCCCACACGAGCAGACTGCCCACACCGGCGCGGCCCTGTCTGAGCGGGGCACGCTGATCATCATTGAGTGCGTCCACGATGACGATAGCGATGAGGAGCTGGCGCGGGGGACGCTGTTGTATATGCTGGAAAACCTCCAGTTTACCGGGCCAGCCATTACAGAGGAAAACTATCAGGAGCAGCTCCGCCCGGCCATCAACATGGGCTTCAACTACTGCGGCCAGGCGTTCTTCAAGGCACCGGAGGGGATGTTTGAGTACGATGTGTTTCTGGATACCTTCATGCCCTGCGGCGGAAAGATGAATTACTACGACGACGGTATCTCTATGATGACCAAGGCCCACGGCCTCCGGGTCTCCGCCGCCATTGTTCCAAACGAGGGAACTGCCATGGATGTGGTGGAGCAGGCGTATCAGGATCTGAAAGCGGCGGGGCGGCAGTACGATGAACAGACGCTGTTCCAGGATGCTTACAACGAGGAGGGCAACAACGCCTGCCGCCTGACAGTCTACTATGACGGGGGCCGTACCCGCGTCACGGTGCTGGTGGCCATAGAGGAGCAGGAGGGGT
>NZ_CAJMXG010000218.1:0-4863 GCF_905219725.1 Oscillibacter sp. CU971 | reverse complement strand
GAATATTGTGTTTTTTTGTTTTCAAGAAGAGGTCGGCATACAGTGTAGGAGTCCCTCGCTTGGGCTCGAAGTTGTGTATAAGAGACACCTCCTGGAGGGGGGCGGGGGGCGGCTCCGGCTCTTGAATTTCCGGTTCCGGCGGGGGCGGCTCCTCTGCCGCCGGAGGGGCGGAAGCACAGGCGGTCAGGAAGAGGAAGCACAATCCGAGGATGCATAATCGGCGCATGGCGTCGGTTCCTTTCTGTCGAAAAATCTGTGGTCTTAGTATAGCAGATTCTCCGGCAAAAAGGGGTAACAATTTTATGACAGATTTTTGACGGCTTCCCGGCCTCATTTGCAAATGGCTTGACCGGCACAGCAGAGGCAGCTAAGCGAAACAAACTCCCGGAGAGAGCCTACCTCTCCGGGAGTTTGTTTTTGCTGTGTGAAACCATGCTATCCTCACTAGCTTTTGGCAAGTATNAGTATACCACACCCGCCTGGAAAAGGCAAGGGGATTTTTCAGCGCTTCGTGCTGGGCTTGAACACCGACGCCATGACGGCGGCGAAGAACGTCGCGGCGGCTACGCCGCCCGCCGCGGCCGTCAGGCCCCCGGTGAGGACCCCCAGCCAGCCGTCCATGTCCACCGCCTTGCGGACTCCCTTGGCCAAGAGATGGCCGAAGCCCGTCAGGGGCACCGTCGCTCCCGCGCCGCCCCACTGAGCCAGGGGTTCGTAAAGCCCCACGGCGCTGAGGATTACCCCGGCTACCACGTAGCCCGTTAGAATCCGGGCCGGGGTCAGCTGGGTCCTATCGATCAGTATCTGCCCGATGGCGCAAAGCAGGCCGCCGCACAGGAACGCGTTCAAATAATCCATGAAAAAACCTCCCTTTTCCGGTAGCTTCTCCCGGCGGGGCGGTTTTATGCGGCCGGGTTGCACGTTTTCCGGCAACTCTTCCTTCATGGCCCTCCTTGTTTAGGTACAACCATATATCAAAACAGGAGGTTATTTTTATGAAGCAAACAGACCAGTATGAATTGAACCAATGGGATCTCTCCGACCGCATCCGCATGGAGGACTTCAACGCCGACAACTTAAAAATCGCCGCCGCCCTGGCCGGGCTGGACGCGCGGGCCGACGGGCTGGTGGGGCAGGTCTCCGGCCTTGACAGTCAGATTACCACCCTGGGCGGGCAGATCACCACGTTGGACGGGCAGGTTTCCGGGCTGGGGGAACAGCTTTCCGCCCTGGGCGGAACCGTGGCCGGACTGCCTACCTCCGCCAGCCTGGAGAAGCTGAAAGCGACCCTGCAAAACGCGGACACGAATCTCCAAAACACCAAGCTGGGCTGGTCCCGCATCGCCCTTCCCAGGGGCAAGGGCTTCGTGCCCGCTCCGGACAAGAGCTGCTACCTTTTCGACATGACCGACCATCCCTTCGGCAGCTACGGCGCCCTCTGCGTGTCTGTCTATTTGGTCAGCCCCGACAGCGACACATATTATCTGAATGCCCAGACAGGCATCAGCCTGATCGGGAACTGCATTTATACCCAGGGTACATCGGATCGGGGTATGGCCGTTGTTGTCCCCGGGTATACGTACAACCTTATCTTTTTCCCCATGAAGTACGCCGCCCACTCTATGGGATTGGTATTTACGGGCAAATACTGCGGCGTCGGCGACGGCTGTTGTTATTACAGCCAAGCCAGCGGCCTCACACTCACCCCTGCCAGCGGCAAAGTGGTCTCCTCCACCGAATTCACCGTTACTTTATATGGCCTTCTATGAAAAGAGGACCCGCCCCCAAAGGGGGCGGGTCCCGGCTGCTTTGGATTTTGGGGAACTCAATCGCTCACAAAAGCCATGGAGGACTCACTCAAGCAATGGAGCCAACATCCCCGGCAGGCTCCTCTACCCCNGGAGCGGGAGCGGGAGTCTCTCCGCCAACATCCTCAGCATTGGGTTCCTCGTCGACGGGAGCNGACTTGACAGGGGTCACTTCCTCGTCGGAGACAGGCTTATCACCGGAAGGGGTAGCAGGAGTGTTGTTGGAAGCGTCGCCATCGGATCCACCGGAGCTGGTGCCGCCGCCACCCTCGGAGGCAGCGGGCTCGGCCCAGCCATCGGTGCTTGTGTTGTAGTCAGCCACACCGCCGCCGACCTTGAATTCACCCGCGATCAGGATGATTGTCCCCTCATCGGTNGCCTGGGTNATCTTGTAGGTGTGGGTCCCGGCGGNCAGGGGGTGGTTGCCGCCACTCTGGTGGCCCATGGTTCCCTTGGTGCCGGAATTGTAGAACGTACTACCGCTCATGACAACCTGGACGTTGAACAGGCCGGAGCCGGTACGCTCAGTAGAAGAACTCTCCTCATAGGCCCTGCCACCGTCAATGGTCAGAGTGACTTTGCCGCTCTTGCTGGACTCCCAGGTGAACAGGCGGCAGGCGGCAGGGTTCACCGTGCCGTTGCCCATGTTCAGGGGGCTTCTGATCTCAGCGCCGGTATTGTTCTCCTTGCCGATGTGGTAATCCTCGGGGGTGTACACGCCGGGCTCATTGTTCAGAATCTGCTTCAGAACCTCNTGGGCCTCGGTGCTGGTGAGGGGCTGACCCTTTGTCTTGTCGCCGCTCGCATCACTCAGCTTGTTATCGATCGTACCACCCAGGTTGACCTGGGGAGCGNCGGGCGTCTCGCCAACACTCACGGTCCCGTTCACGGGAGTGGGAGCCGTAACCTTGAAGTTGCCGCTCTGGACCAGCTCGGTGGTCTCGTTGGGGTTAGCGCCCTTGACCAGGTAGATGTAGTAGGTGTGAGTGCCATCCTTCAGAGCGGTCGGGGCCGCACCCGCCAGGGTGCCGTTCGTTCCGGTCGTGCCGGCGTTGCCAAAGTAGCCGTCCATGTAGTTGGTCACCTGGACCACCCACTTGCCCTGTCCGGCGCTCATACTGGTGGCCTCTTCCCAATAAGTCGTCATGTTGTCGATGACCAGGCGGTACTTACCGGCCACGGGACGCACATACTTGAAGACGCGGCAGTCGGACAGGTCGGTACCACTGTTGACCTGCATATTCGGCGTAGTGAAGTTCTCCGTGATCGTGTAGACGCCGGGTTCGACCTTATCGACCGCATTTTCCAGGGTCGACTCGGNGCCCTTCTTGACCGTGCCCTTCTCGGGGCCGTTNACAGCGGTGACCGTCGCGGGATCATAGTAGAGGTTAACCACGTTGTCCGCGGCGTTGCTCTCGGTGTNCGNCTTGAAGGTAAAGCCCAGGGTGGACAGGTTATAAGTCGAGATTCTGGGGCTGTAACCAGCCACGATGGGCGCGGTCTGGTTGTTCGTGAACTCGTCCTTGGTGACGCTCCGGACCACGGTCTGGATGTCGCCGGACAGGTTCATCCGAACAGTGTAGTACATTCTCTCGCTGCTGGTGGCTCCATCGGTGCCGGTGCTGGTCCACAGGACCATGATGGCATAGGCATGACGGAAGCCGTCGCTGCTGCTATTGCCGTTGACCAGGACCTTCAGCTCCACCGTGTCGGGGTTGCACTTCTCCTTGTCGAACAGATCCTTCAGCTCGTCGATGTCGCCGGGACGGCCGTCGCGCAGGTCGATNAACTGGGTGGTGCTGTCGACCGTAATCAGGCCGTTCTTGGCATAACCCGTGTCAACGCCCAGGACAGACTTGTCGNTGAGAATCTCCGCGTCGTTCACAGGGATCTTCTCTCCGCCGCTCACGCCGGTGCTGAGGTACTGGATCGCGCCGACGCCNTTCGTCGTGCCGACATAGAAGGCGTAGTCGGACCGTTTGTCCTCATTGGTCCGCAGAGCGCCGATGCCCTTGACATAGAAGCCGTCGGGGTTGCGGTTGGTGTACGCGTTGGAGTGGAACACGCGGGTGGTGAAGATGTTGTTGGAATCCAGGCGGCCGGTGACGACAGTTCCCACGCTGAGGGCGCGGTCGAAGTAGCCGGTCTTCTCTTCCTTGAACCCATCCTCGCCGGAGACATACTGACGGGTGTAATAGGTGCCGGAGGTGGGAGCCTCAGCGCCGACGCTCTTGGTGGAGGTGTTGGCGCCGCGGNTGTCGGTGATGATCATCAGATCCTTCAGATTCGCCTCGGCGGAGTCGGACTTGATGACCACGGCCTTGACCCGGCCATTCTTGTCCACATAGGCCTCAGCGGGGCTGGCAACGAAGTCGTCGCCATTGGTGCCGACGTTCTTCCACCAGCGGTTGATCTGAATCAGCTCGGTATAGGGGACGTTCTGCGCGCCGTCCAGGACATTGATGGTATCCACCTCGCCGTTGGCCTCGTCGAAGCCCACGAAGATGAACTTCACGCCGTCATAGGGAGCGGTGCGGTAGGTCCAGTTCTGAGCATTCGCCGCACTATCCGCGTAGAAGAAGTCGTTATGAGAGGTGTTAATAACGGTGCTGTTCTCGGTGACCGGNGTGTTGCTGTTGGCCTTGCTGTNTCTCNGGTGGCGGCCGGCCGCCGTGTAGGCATTCTCCTCCGTCCTGCGGTCGGAGTCATAGAACTCCAGAGGCACCAGGGTGTTCCGGCTGCTGATGGCATACTTGCCAGCGCTGCCGCCCTGCAGGGCGTACTGAGCGATGTTATAGACGCCCTGGCCGGTCTGGTCGTCTCCGTCCTTGTCGCCCTCGGGCTCGACCCAGGAGGTCTGGCGGCCGTTCTTCGCCGCGCGGTAGCCGTCGGCATAGAGGGAGCCTTCGGTCCGGTACATGGGCTTTACCAGCTCATACTCGCCATTGCCTTCCTCGGCAACGCGGTACCTCACCAGTTCGCCGGGAGCGTACTTCTCAGCCGCGCCGCGGATGGTGCCCAGCTCCAGGTCGACCTCGTCGCCCTTGATGGTCCA
>NZ_CAJMXG010000217.1:0-4903 GCF_905219725.1 Oscillibacter sp. CU971 | reverse complement strand
CCCCTGGACCTGGGGGCGGACCTCGCCTGCGATTCCGCCCACAAGACCCTGCCGGTCCTCACCGGCGGGGCGTACCTGCACATTGCCAAAACCGCCCCGGCGGCTTTTCGAAAAAACGCCAGAGCGGCCTTGGCCCTCTTTGGGTCTACCAGCCCGTCCTATCTGACCCTGGCGTCCCTGGACCTGTGCAGCCGCTATCTATCAGAAAATTACCCCGCCCGCCTGAAAGAGGCCGTCCGCCGCCTGGAGGCCCTGGGGAAAACCCTTTCCGCCAACGGCTGGCAGGTTGAACCCTCCGACCCTCTCCGCCTGACCCTCCGGGCCCCTTCGGGCCTGACGGGTCTGGATTTGGCGGACCGCCTCCGCCGGGGCGGCGCGGAATGCGAGTACGCGGACCGGGACTTCCTGGTCCTCATGACCACGCCGGAAAANACCCCGGAGGACCTTGCCCGCGTTTCCGCCGCCCTGGGGGAAAACCGGNCTCCCGCCGCCCCGGCGGTTTCCCTGCCCCTGGCAAAGGGANAGNGGGTCCTCTCNATCCGGGAGGCCCTGTTCGCCCCCCAAGAGTCCGTCCCGGCGGNGGAGAGCCTGGGCCGGGTCTGCGGCGCGCCCACGGTGGGCTGTCCCCCGGCGGTGCCCATCGCCGTGTCCGGGGAGCGGATTGGGCCGGAGGCCCTGGCGCTGTTTCGCTGTTACGGCGTAAAACGCGTGGACGTTTTAAAGAGTGAAAATTAAAAAATGAGGCACACTAGCCTTGCCGCCCCGTTCCTCTGGGACGGGGCAAATTTTTTTCAGAATAGGAGAAACGCGATGAACGCGACGGTAAATGAAAGCTGCATCGGCTGCGGCCTGTGCGCCGGGAACTGCCCGGAGGTATTTTCCATGGGAGACGACGGCTTTGCCCACGGCGGAGAGGTCCCTGACGGAATGCTGGACGCGGCCCAGAGCGCCCGGGACGAGTGCCCGGTGAGCGCCATCAGCATCGGCTGAGGCCCGCGCATACGCGTATAAAAGAGGGGAGCTGCCCAAAGCGGGCAGCTCCCCTTTTACGCTTATTCGTCCAGCTTCAGCACCGCCAAAAACGCCTCCGTGGGAATCTGCACGGAGCCCAGGGAGCGCATCTTCTTCTTGCCCTCCTTCTGCTTTTCCAGCAGCTTCTTCTTCCGGGTAATGTCGCCGCCGTAGCACTTGGCCAGCACGTCNTTNCGCATGGCCTTGACCGTCTCCCGGGCGATGACCCGCCCGCCGATGGCCGCCTGCACCGGAACCTCGAAGAGCTGGCGGGGGATGTTCTCCTTCAGCTTCTCGCAGAGCTTCCGGGCCCGGGGATAGGCCTTGTCCTTGTGGGCAATGAAGCTCAGCGCGTCCACCTGGTCCCCGTTCAGCAGCAAATCCACCTTCACCAGCTCGCTGGGCCGGTAGCCGGAGAGCTCGTAGTCCAGGGAGGCGTAGCCCTTCGTGTTCGCCTTCAGCGTGTCGAAGAAATCGTAAATAATCTCGTTCAGCGGCATCTGGTAANGGAGCTCCACCAGGTGGGTGTCCAGGTACTGCATGTCCTTGAACTCCCCCCGGCGCTCCTGGCACATGGGNATGATGTTCCCCNCGTAGNCGTTGGGGCTGATGATGGACACCTTGACATAGGGCTCCTCCGCCCGCTCGATGGAAGCCGGGTCCGGGTAATTATGGGGATTGTCCACCCGGACCAGACTACCATCCGTTTTATAAACATCATAGATTACGGAGGGTAATGTCGTCACCAGGTCCAAATCAAATTCCCGCTCCAGCCGCTCCTGGATGACCTCCATGTGGAGCATGCCCAAAAAGCCGCAGCGGAAGCCGAAGCCCAGCGCCACGGAGGACTCGGGCTCAAAGCTCAGGGACGCGTCGTTGAGCCGCAGCTTTTCCAGCGCGTCCCGCAGGTCCGGGTACTTGGACCCGTCCTCGGTGTAAATGCCGCAGTAAACCATGGGCTGCACGGGCCGGTAGCCCGGGAGGGCCTCCGCCGCCGGGTTTGCCCCGTCCGTCACCGTGTCGCCCACCCGGGTGTCCTGGACGTTTTTGATGGAGGCGGTGAAATAGCCCACCTCCCCCGCCCGGAGGCAGTCACAGGGCTCCATGCCGAGAGGCAGCAGATGCCCGCACTCCACCACCTGGTAGCTGGCGCCGGAGGCCATCATCTTCACCGTCTGCCCGGCCCGGAGGCTGCCCTCCATCAGGCGCATGTAAACGATGACCCCCCGGTAGCTGTCGTACTGGCTGTCGAAAATCAGGGCCTTGAGGGGGGCCTTCTCGTCCCCGGAGGGGGGCGGGACGTTTTTCACAATGTCCTCCAGCACCGCGTCGATGTTGACCCCCATCTTGGCGGAAATCTCCGGCGCGTCCAGGGCCGGGAGGCCGATGATGTCCTCCACCTCCTGCTTGGCCTGGGCGGGGTTGGCGGCGGGGAGGTCGATTTTGTTGAACACCGGGAGAATCTCCAGGTCGTGCTCCATGGCGAGGTAGGTGTTGGCCAGGGTCTGGGCCTCCACGCCCTGGGTGGAGTCCACCACCAGCACGGCCCCCTCGCAGGCGGCCAGGGACCGGGACACCTCATAGTTGAAGTCCACATGGCCCGGGGTGTCGATGAGGTTCAGGGCGTAGTCCTCCCCGTCGGCGGCGGTGTAGTTCAGCCGCACGGCCCGGGCCTTGATGGTGATGCCCCGCTCCCGCTCTAAGTCCATGTTGTCCAGGAGCTGGCTCTCCATCTCCCGCTGGCTGACGGCGTTGCACTTCTCCAGAAGGCGGTCCGCNAGGGTGGACTTGCCGTGGTCAATATGGGCGATGATGGAAAAGTTGCGGATGTGGTCTTGGTTTATCATAGAAAAAAGCCTCCTTGGGGAAGTCTTGATGGTGTCATACTTGCGGAAGATGGGGGTACACTGCCGCCCACACGCCGGTGTCCGGGTCCCGCTCCAGGACTAGAACGTCGGGACTTGTCCCCCGGTCGAAGTATATCCGTTCGGTGGAATCATCCGGTTGAATGTCAAACCTGTATTCTGACCCAATGCTGCTGTTCAGCCCGCCAAAGCAGCTGTAAAAGGAGCAGTGGATCTCATCGCCNAACTGCTTGGCCTCCATGGCCCGGATGAAGCCCATGGAACCCTCGGGAAACGTCTGTACCGTGACGATGGACCCGTCNTCAGAGACGGCAAACTTTTGCNGATCGATGTCCGTCCTCTTATGAAAGCCCGGCAGCACGAACAGTATCCCGGCGGCCGCGCCGATGAGAAAAGCCAGGACAATGGGCAGGATTTTTTTCATGGGGCCCTCCTTTTTCAGCTCTTGCACCAGTCCGGCGGCTGGTCATGGTCCTCGTACCACCGCTCCCAGAACTCGCCGTCCCACAGCGCGTCGTAGTCGTAGTGTATCACAAACTCCCGCCAGTCCGCCAGGGTCTTCTCCACGTCCTCCTCCCGGAGGAGGAACTTCTCGGCGCACACGTTCCCCAGCACCCACTTCNCGGCCTCGCCNGAGTGGTGGATGTAGTCGCAGTAGTTGTTCAGCTCCGTCACCATGTCCTTGGCAAAGAGCGGCGCGTGAAGGCGGACGTTGGGCCAGCGGTTCAGGGTGTGGCACGCCGTCCGCAGGGCCGTAAGCCGGGCATCCAGGTCTCCCCGGCGGAGGCAGCGGTCCCAGGAGAGGATGCTGTAGGGGGAGAGGAAAATCTCGAACTTCGTCTCCGGGTGGTCCTGGAACCAGTCCTCCATCACCGCCAGATTCTCCAGGGTAAACTGCAGATAGGCGTTTTCCGGCGTCCGCTCCTCCGAAACCGGGGGACGGTCATAGGTCCGCAGGGCCTCGTACCTCCCCCACCGGGAGGTTTTGTCCCAGGTGAAGCCCTCGTCCAGGGTCTGCCCGCCGCCCTGGCGGGCGGTTATAAGGGCGTAGAGGCTGTAGTAGAGGGAGTCCTTGTTCAGAAGATNCTTCACGTNGTCCAGGGNATTCCGGTTGTAGAGATACTCCGGCATGGCGTCCGTCACGCCGCNGCCGNCCCGGATCNGGGCGTTTAAATCCAGGGCAAACAGCACCCGCTCCGGCGGGTTCTCCCGGAAGAGCAGGCCCANCACCTGGTCGAACTCGGAAAAGTACCCGTCGGGAATGGTGATGCGCAGCCCCGCGCCGCCGTAAAACTCCTCGATCCAGGCGGCGCGGTAGTTGGCGGCCATGGAGGTGCCCAAAAGCACCGTGTCCGCCGGGACGTTTTTCGCCATGCCCGCCGCCTGATACCGCTCGTTGAAAAAGGCGGGGAGGCGGTTCTCCGGCATCCGGTAATAGAGGCAGGGGTCCACGGCGTACACAATCCCGCCGCACAGGGCCAGGGCCGCCAGCAGGACCGCCAGGAAGCGGCGNGCCCAGCGCTNATNNATCTTGTTCATGGCTCAGCCTCAGAAATTGGAATAGATGAAGGTGGTCACCCCGGTGAAGGACAGCACGGACCAGGCCGCAAGCAAAGCCAGGACCGCCGCCCGCCAGAAGGCGGGCTTAAAATGGTCCATCTGCCCCACGGCGTTCCGGGGCCACAGCGCCGCCAGCAGGGCGGCGGCAAAGAGCCCGTAGGTCAGGACCGGGGCCGTCCAGCCCCGGAGGGCGGGAAACACCATGCCGAAGGCCTTGGCCTCCTTGGCGAACACGTCCGCCATCAGCCACTCCGCCGGGGGGCGGAAGTCGGCGGTGACGGCGGTTTTCAAAAGCGCCAGCGCCTGAGAGACGCCGGGGGCCCGGAAGAAGACCCATGCGGCGTTGACAAAAGCGAAGGTCACGGCCCAGCGCAGGAGCTTTGGAAGCCTCTCCCGGCCCTTCCCCCAGGCCCGTTCCGCGATCTGGCCCAGGCCGTGGAGCCCGCCCCAGATGAGGAAGGTCCACC
>NZ_CAJMXG010000216.1:0-5068 GCF_905219725.1 Oscillibacter sp. CU971 | reverse complement strand
CCTCATCGGCCTGGGGGCGGAGACCATCCGGGAGCTGAATGTCTTTTCGAAAGCCCTGCTGCCCACCCTGGCGGCGGCCACGGCGGCCTCGGGAGCGGTGACCACCGCCACCTTTCAGCAGGTGACCACGGTTTTTCTGGCGGACCTTCTGATGGAGCTTATCGACGGGCTGCTGATTCCCATGGTTTATCTGTACATCGGGGCCCTGGCGGCAGGGGCCTGCCTGCCGGAAAACCGGCTGGGGGCCATTGCCGAGGCGCTGAAAAAAATCGTCACCTGGATTCTCACCACATCTTTGCTGCTGTTCACCGTGTACCTTTCCACCGTCCGCATCATCGCCGGGGCGGCGGACGGGGCCTCGGTGAAGGTGGCCAAGGCCGCCATCTCCGGCGCGGTGCCGGTGGTGGGGGGCATCATCGCCGAGGCGGCGGAGACCGTCCTGGCCGGGGCGGGAATGCTGAAAAACACCATCGGCGTCTTTGGGATGCTGGCGATTCTGGCGGCCTGCGCCTATCCGTTTTTGCAATTGGGGGTGCAGTACCTGCTGTACAAGCTTTCCGCCTTCCTGGCGGCGGCGGTGGGCGCCCCGGAGCTGTGCAAGCTCATCGACGGGCTGGGCGGGGCCTTCGGCCTGGTGCTGGGCATGACCGGGAGCTGCGCTTTGCTGCTGCTGGTGTCGGTTCTCAGCTCCGTGGCGGCGGTGACGCCATGATCGGGGCGGTGCGGAGCTGGCTCACCTCCATCGCGGCGGTGACGCTGATGCTGACCGTGGTTCAGACCCTGGTGCCGGAGGGAACCCTGCGGAAGATTTCCGGGTTTACCGGGGGGCTTTTGCTGCTGGCGGCGCTGCTCCAGCCGGTGCTGAAAACCGACCTGGGGCAGCTGCGGCTGGACTTCTCCGGTTACGAGGAGGCCATTGAGGCAAGGACGGCGGAGCTGGACAATGCGGGAAAAGAAGAGCTGGCGGCAATCATAGCCGGGCGGACCGCGGCATATATATCGGACAAAGCGGACGCGCTGGGGCTGGACGTGGAGGCCCGGGTAGAGACGGAGCCGGGAGCGGACGGGGAGACCCCCCTCCCGGCCTGGGCGGAGCTGAGGGGCCCTTACTCCCAGGACCTGGCGGACTGGATCGCGGGGGAGCTTGGAATTCCGGCGGAGAGGCAGGTTTGGCATGAAGGAAAAAACTGAAGGAGCGCGAAAGATATGGAACAAGTACAAGTACGCGGCGCTGGTGGCGCTGATTGGCGCGGGGCTGCTGCTGTGGCCGGGACTGGGGAGCGGAGAGGCCGCCCCCCGGCCGGAGCGGAAGGAGCCCCAGAGCGCCAAGGGCGACTGGGACCTACAGACGGTACAGACGGAAATGGAGAACATCCTGGCAGCCATGGACGGCGTGGGCCAGGTGAAGGTGATGCTGACGGTGGATTCCGACGGGGAGCGGCAGCTGGCCCAGGACACGCAGCTGAGCTACAGCGGGGACACCGCCGCGCCGGAGGATTATTCCCGCAAGTCGGAGACGGTCCGCTTGGACGGCTCCGGGGGGGACGAGGCGGTGGTGGTGCGGACCACATATCCCACGTACCGGGGAGCCCTGGTGGTGTGCCAGGGCGGCGGCAGCGCGGAGGNCCGGCTGGCGGTGACGGGGGCGGTAGCCGCCCTCACCGGCTTGCCCACCGACCGGGTCACGGTGGCAAAATGGCAGTGATTATTTGGAGGAGGAAAGGGTCTATGAGCGCGAGATGGAAGCGGAACGCCGTGGTGGCGGTGATGGCGGTGCTGGTTTGCTCGGCGGTGGCGCTGAACTGGCTGTACACCGGGCAGGAGGTGCAGGAGGCCTCCGGAGGGAAGCTCCTGGGGGAGGCCCAGCTGGTTTCCGGCAAGGGGACCGAAAAAACCGGCGAAGAGGAAAAGACCGGGGAAGGGGAGCAGGCCCCTGCCCCCGCGGAGGCGGAGGAGACCGGGGCCCCGCCGGACGAGNGGATGATCTACACCGGCTCGGACTACTTCGCCTCCGCCCGGCTGACCCGGCAGCAGGCCCGGGACAACGCCCTTTCCCTCCTCCAGGAGGCGGCGGAGCAGGAGAATGCCGATGCCGCCGTGGCCAACGAGGCCTCCCAGGGCATCCAGGTCCTGGCCTCCTACACCCTGGCGGAGGCTCAGATCGAAAACTTGGTCACTGCCAAG
Organism: Oscillibacter sp. CU971; assembly: GCF_905219725.1. Taxonomy (NCBI): domain Bacteria; kingdom Bacillati; phylum Bacillota; class Clostridia; order Eubacteriales; family Oscillospiraceae; genus Oscillibacter; species Oscillibacter sp. CU971. The sequence continues at coordinate 2,884 of NZ_CAJMXG010000216.1, read as the reverse complement.
GGCTACACGGACTGCGTGGCCTTCATGGGGGACGAATGCGTCAGCGTGGTGGTGTCCACCAAAAGCGGGGATCTGACCGCCGAGGATGTGGCAAAAATCACCGACATCACCATGACGGAGACGGGCCTCCCGGCGGGAAATATTAAGATCATGGCGGCAAATTAGTAGTTGTAATTTCCGGCGGGATGTGATATAATCACTCAGCATGATTTCAGCGGAAAGGCCCGCCGTGAAATGGCGGTCCCATTTCACGAAGGAAAAATAAGGAGAGGTACAGCAATGGCCGAGAGTAAGGAATATATGACCCTGCCGGAGGAAAACGGCAGCATCAACATCTCGGAGGAGGTCATCGCCGCCATCGCCGTGGGCGCGGTCCGGGAGGTGGAGGGCGTGTCCGGAATGATGACCAACCTGGGCGGAAGCGTCAGCGATTTGGTGAACAACCGGAAAAACGCCCAGAAGGGCGTCCGGGGCGTGAAAATCGACATGACCGGCGCGGCGCTGGTGCTGGACCTGTATCTGACCGTCCAGTATGGCAACCCCATCCCCGAGGTGGCGGGAAACGCCCAGAAGGCCGTGTCCTCCGCTGTGGAGGCCATGACCGGCTGTGCCGTGGAGGCGGTGAACATCCATGTGGGCGGCGTGACGCTGAACTGAGCGCCGGATTTGAACATCAGATAAAGGACGAAGGACTATGGTACGGAACACCGCCCGGGAGATCGCCGTTCATCTCTCCTATGAATTGAGTTTTACCGACAAGACGGCGGAAGAGCTGCTGGACCAGCGGCTGTCGGCGGCGGCCTTCGCGGAGCTTGCGGAGGAGGAGGACCTCTACCGGGAGGCCCCCAACGCCAAGCAGACGGCCTATATCCGCCGCCTGGTTNAGGGCGTCGACGAGCACGGCGCAGAGCTGGACGGCTATATCGAGAAGTATGCCAAGGGCTGGAAGTTCTCCCGCATCCCGCTGGTGGCTTCCGCCATCATGCGGGTGGCCATGTACGAGGTGCTGTACATGCCGGATGTGCCCAACGCCGCCGCCATCAACGAGGCGGTGGAAATCGCCAAAAAGTACGAAACGCCGGAGACGGTGAAATTCATCAACGGCATCCTGGGCAGCTTCTCCCGGCAGGAGNTCTCCGAATAAAAAACAGCAGAGCGGGCATGGGACGTACCATGTCCTGCTCTGCTTTTTCCCGTGGGGGAGGTCCCGAAACCGCTCCTCTTCAATCGGCGTTTTGACCGTTCCTCTTGACGGGAACCACATGCCGCCGGGGCGTCCGGGGNGTCAGGCCCTCGCTGGTGCGAAAGCCCAGGAGGAACGCCTGGATGGCCGTAAATTCCAGGGCATGTTTCAGATTTACGCAGTTGGCTGGCGATAATGCTTCTTCGACGAGATGGAAATGGAATTCGTACTCGTCTTTTTCAACGGCATCGATTTGAGGCTGGATGTAGTTGGCGTGAAGCCAGAGCATAAAATCGGACATATGGACCACCTTTCTTCGTAACGACGAATTCGTCGGGTAATAAAATGATTTTAACACGCAGAATCCGTCGTGTCAAGGAGTTTGTTATGGATTTTTCGGAAAGATTGCGAGAACTTAGAAAAGAGAAGAAAGAAACCCAGGTGCAAACCGCAAAAGCAATCGAGATTACCGATCGTCAGTATCAGCGGTTCGAGGCGGGGGAGAATCTTCCGGGTTTTGAAAATCTCTGCGCCCTGGCGGATCATTTCGGCGTCACCCTGGACTACCTGGCCGGGCGCACCGACGAGAGGTAACCCCATGGAACAGCACATTTTCGGCGTTGCCGAGGTAAACCAGCTGGTCAAGCTCCTGCTGGACGGCGAGCCCATGCTCCAGGACGTGTACGTCCGGGGGGAGCTCTCCAATTATAAAATGTATCCCTCCGGCCACCACTATTTCACCTTGAAGGACCCGGAGGGGGCCCTGCGGTGCGTCATGTTCCGGGGGCAGGCCTCCCGCCTTCGGTTCCGCCCGGAAAACGGCATGAAGGCCATCGCCCAGGGGCGGATCACCGTCTTCCCCCGGGACGGGGCCTACCAGCTCTACTGCAATTCCCTGACCCCGGAGGGGGCGGGGGATCTGGCGGTAGCCTTCGAGCAGCTGAAAGCCAAGCTCTACGCCGAGGGCCTCTTCGATCCCGCCCACAAAAAGCCCCTGCCGCCCTACCCGGAGCGGATTGCCATCGTTACCTCCTCCGCCGGGGCGGCGGTCCACGACATGATCCGCATCCTGCGGCGGCGGTATCCTCTGGCAAAGGCAGTCCTCCTGCCTGTCCGGGTCCAGGGGGCCGAGGCCCCGCCGGAAATCGCCGGGGCCATCCGCTATGCCAACAAGTGGAAGGTGGGGGACGTGATCATCACGGGCCGGGGCGGCGGGTCCATGGAAGACCTGTGGGCCTTCAACGACGAGCGGGTGGCCCGGGCCATCTACGACTCGGAGCTGCCCGTCATCTCCGCCGTGGGCCATGAACCGGACGTGACGATTTCCGACTTTGTGGCGGACGCAAGGGCTTCCACGCCCTCCAACGCGGCGGAGATCGCGGTGCCGGACCAGGAGGCGTTAAAACAGTGGCTGAGCGGCGCGGCCTCCCGGCTGGAGCGGAGCGAGACCGCCCGGCTGGCGGCCCTTCGGCAGCGGCTGGAAACTTTAGCGGAAAAGCGGGTCCTCCGGGACCAGATGGCCTATGTCCAGGACAAGCGGATGGAGCTTCTCCACGTCCAGCAGCGGCTAGGAGACCTGTCGGCGGGACTGGTAGCCGGGAAGCGGGAGAGGGTTTCCGTCCTGGGGGCGGCGCTGGACGCTATGAGCCCCTTGAAGGTGCTGGGCCGGCGCTATGCCATGGCCCAGCACCTTCAAGGGGC
>NZ_CAJMXG010000215.1:0-5077 GCF_905219725.1 Oscillibacter sp. CU971 | reverse complement strand
CGGCATCTGTATTCCATATCGCTAAAACTTTCCTGTTTCATACCCCGCGCCCCCTTTCCCTTATTTTATCACATCTTTTATCATTTGGGGGGATTAAATCAGCGTTTCCCTAACTTAATGACATTAGGGAAGCAGACAGTCATGGAATCGCTTCACCACCGTCACAGGGAGGATCACAAGGCCGTACTCGTGGGGCTTAAAGTAGCCAAACAGGGCGTTGGCAATATTCCAGATGACTGTGGCCTTCTCCTGTATATTGATGCCCACCTCGGTAATTTTGTCGTTGCTCATGCTCATACCCTCCCACGGTTTTACACAATTCGTCTTATTATACCATCCCCGAATATTTTCGGCAATAAAAGCATCCCAGTTCTCCTTAACAATTCCCCGTATAAACAAAGGACAAGTACTCCCTCGCCGCACCCGCCAGATGATACACCCGCTCCACTGGCGTGGGAGGCCTGTCCATCATCCGATACCGCGGGAAGAACCGGGACAGGTGCAGCGGGATGTTCTGGTCTATCGATGCCAGCCATTGGGCCAGATACCGGATCTCCCCCTCGCTGTCGTTCTCGCCGGGGACCAGGAGCGTGGTCACCTCCACATGGCACCGCTCCGCCGCCAGGGCGATGGAGCGCTTCACCGTCTCCAGGTCGCCGTCCAGCCTCTGGTACCACTCTGGGGTGAACCCCTTCAGGTCGATGTTGGCGGCATCGATCAGCGGGAGCAACGCCCGCCAGGGAGCTTCCTCAATGGTANCNTTGGTCACCAGCACGTTGACCATCCCACGCTCATGGACCAGGGCGGCGCAGTCCCGGACGTACTCATAGCCCACCAGCGGCTCGTTATAAGTATGGGCCACCCCGATGTTGCCATAGAGCCGCAGCTCCAGTGCCTTATCCGCCAGGGCCTCTGGAGAGAGTTCCGCCGTCTCAAGTTCCTTCTCTCCGGACATGGAAATCTCGTGGTTCTGGCAGAAGGGGCAGCGCAGATTGCACCCGAAGCTGCCCACGGACAAAATCTTGCTGCCGGGGTGGAACCGCCGCAGGGGCTTCTTCTCAACGGGGTCCAGGGCAATGCTGGTGATCTTCCCGTAGTTCAGCGGGACGATCATGCCATCCCGGCAAGCTCTCGCCCGGCAAAAGCCGGTCTGTCCCTCGGACAGGTCACAGCGGTGAAAACACAACTCGCAGATCATAAATGCCGCACCACCTCAAACCGCTCCAGAGTGTACTTTTCCCGGGAGCTGATGCCGCCTTTCTGGCGGGCAATGTCGATCTGCTGCTCCACCGTGTCTACGCCCTCCAGGTCAGGCAACAACAGTCCTCGCCGGCCGCCGCAAGAGACGATGACGCCATATTTTTTCACGTCCAGCTCCGCCGGGGAGGAGATTGGCTCCGGCTGACCCAACACATCCACGCTGTACTCCAGGCTGTCCAGTTCCGAAACTGTCACCGGCGGAAAGCGGGGATCACGAGAGCAGGCAGAGACGGCGTTCTGGACGATCTCCCAGGCCACATTCTCCGTCGTAGGCTCGGTGGTACCGATGCAGCCCCGGAGTTGGCCGTGGGCATGGAGGGAGACGAAAGTCCCAGCAGCTTGGTCTATCATTTCAGTGGGCAAGCCGTTCGGCAAACGCTCTAGCCGCTCCCCAGTCTTCACAAAGGTCTCCAAGGACAGCCGGGCCAAGCGTACCCACGTGTCCTCAGCAACTTTTTTCTCTGCCAGCCGGGCCCGCTCCAGCTCTACACACTGCTCCCCAAAGTGACGGTTCTTGTCTGGACCGGTAACAGCGAAGGTCGCCACTCCGTAGCCCACGCCGGTGACACCCTCATAGCTGAGGAGCTTTGCCTCCATAGCCAAACCGTCCAGAGCCCCCGCCATGATCTGGAAGGAGCGCAGACCGCACTCCGCCGCCCGGTCACAGAGAGACGGGTCCATGGTCAAAAAGTGTAGGAAGTCCCCCTCTGCCATAGCCTCGGTGATCTGCCGGTCGAACTCCGGCCCCTCCTGGGCGAAGCCGTAGGGGCCGGAGTCCTTCAGCTTGTGGGACAGGTCGCCACTGGCGACGAACACTGCCCGNCGACCCAGGTCCTTCACAGCNNGAGCGATGCACTGTCCCAGCCGGTAGTGGTCCAGGGGAGAAAACCCGGATAGGCCGATGCGGAGGATGGGGCAGTCCACTCCAGCCTCTCGCAAAAAGTACAGAGGCACAAAAGTACCGTGATCCAGGTACGGGTTCCGCTGTCCCAGAGTCCCGACACGAAGGTCGGCGGACTCCGCGTGGCGGATGATCTCGTCTCGCAACGGGGCGTCGTACTCCACAACCATCTTTATCTGGCCTGCGCCGAAGGCGGCCATATCTCCGATGGTACCCCGGCCCGGTGAGATGTGGAAGTAGTCGGAGTACATGATCTGGTGGGGCGAGGTGATGATCAGCACCTCCGGCTCCCATGCGGCCACCTGCTTCGCGGCGGTCTGGTAAGCATCGATGGTAGACTGGACTTTCTGCTCCCGCCCACGTCCTACTGTGGGAATGATCAGCGGCGGGTGAGGGACGATCACTGCTCCGAGAATTGCCACATCAAATCCTCCTTGTCAAAATAGGTTGCACCAGTGTATACAAAGATAGGGCCACGCTCACTGACGGTTCAGTTCTTCCCGCAGCCGTTCCGCAATGGTGGCCTTCTCGTCCTCTGTTTTTGCTCGGTCANACTNTGACAGTGCCTCATCCCGGAGCCGCTCGGACTCCGTCTCCCATGCTAGAAAGTCTGGCTTGGTCATGGTGCCCTTTTTTGTGCGGGCAAAGTATTTTTTATAGGCCCGCTGGTGGATAGCCCAAATCTCATTGTTGAGCACCTTGGCCCGGAAGCTCTTGCTGGAGCCCACCTCCCGGCAGGTCTTACCTTCCTCGCTGTTGGGTGCAGGTTGGTCGCAGTAGTTGTAGCTGGCACCCGGCGTCTGCAAAAACCAGCGTCCGCAGTTGGTGCACCGCTTGGGGACAAAGCCTCGCTGTAAGCCCCGCATCAACTCCACATAGACAAAGTCTTCCAGCCGGTCGAAGTACAGCTTCTCCNCCAACTCATGGCGCTTCTCGTCGATTTCCAACACAGCGTACTGGATGTTCACCTGGGGTGCGTCCACCTCCGGTGATTTTCCCAAACTCACGCCACTTACAAAGGCATCCAAGCAGTTTTCATAGATCTGCTGGGCCAGAGGGATTTTCCTCTGGCCTTTCTTTTTTTCAAAAGCCCCCCGCTGGAACGCTTCCGTTAANAACCAGGAGTACCTCTCCCGGATGAAGCAGATGGCGCTGACCTGCTCCCGCATATAGGCAGCATCCTTTTTTCCGCCATCATTGAGCTGGCGCAGATCAGACAGGAACAGGCGAAAATAGGGAAGGGAAGACAGCCCCTTTACCGCATCCATAAATGCCTGCGGTGCTGTCTGGTCGTCCTTCTCCTCTATGGCCTGTTCCAAAACGGAGATCGTGTGCTCATACGGTGCGACATCGTAGTTCAGCAACTCAGTCAAGACCTCACCATAAGTATGGGGCGTTGGGTCATGCTCCACCCAGTAGGTATTCTGCCCGAACTGTACTTTGACGTGTGTGCGCGGCCGGTCTATGTCAAACAGGTCTTTTCCCAAAACACCCATGTCCCTGCCTCCGATAGATAATGTAACTCACAAAATAGTGTATCCGCCTATATGATACAAAACCTATTGACGAATGTCAAGCGGGATGTTAAGCTGGAAGCGCAGAATAGAGAATTGAATACAGAAGAACAAAATCAATTTTGTGAGCTGTACCTTGACAACTGAATACCCACCACCGGAGTTCATACTCCCTGGGAGAAGCAGCGCCAGAACCTCCATAGACGGAGTGAGCGTGCCAACAGAGTGAAAACGCCGCAGACGACCTGGGGCAGGAAGGTGTACGGTGCGTGGCCAAAATCAAAAAAAGAAGAAAGGAACCCACATGAAAGTATCTCAATTCAAAGACTACAGCGAGCTTCCGCTGTTCCTCAACGCAGAGCTGGTGGCAAAGGTGCTTGGCGTGTCACCGTCCAGTGGTTACGAACTGATGCACAAGCCTGGATTCCCGGTGTTAAAGGTTGGAAACAGGATGATCGTACCCAAGGAGAAATTCATCCAGTGGGTGGAACAAAACACTAGCGGAGGTGGCAACTGATGAGACGGCGATCCACTCCCATTGGCTGGCCCCGCCGTGACCCAAGATACTACCGATTCGCTATACCCACCGCAGTGTGGGAGTATCAGCTCAGACCTGCTGAGTTCGTGATTTTTTCTTACCTCTGCTATCACCGCTCCACCAGTAAACTCACCCTGGAAGAAATCACAGCTGGCGTCCACGTGACGACAAACACAGTGAAAAAGTATCTGGACAGTCTGATAGCTAAGAAGCTCATCGGCGAAGATGGTACTCCTGCGCTCAAGAGCAAAGACAAAAAATTTTTCACTCTGCCTAACGAGGTATTCCTGCTGCGACTTCCACCCTCCGCATTTATGGTCTATGCCTATCTGCTGCTGATCGAGGATCGTCGGACGCACACCTGCCACCCCAGCTACAACACCATCGCCACTGCGACGAATCTGGTGAAGAACACCGCAATGAAAAGTGTCAGCACACTGTTGGAGATGGGACTCATCGCAGTGGAGCCCAGCAGCTACTTCGACAAGCGCGGGATGAAGTGGAAGGGCAACAACCTCTACACAATCCTGCCGGTGAGAGCGGCGGTGGATACGTTCCATCAGCGGCAACTCCGTCAACTGGAGCTGGATGTGGAGCGTAGGCGTGTTATCCGGCGACAACAGGAATACGACCGCCGTCACCCCAGAGCGGCACTGTGTACCCCGGCTGTCGCTGAGGCAACACTTGACCCAGCCCAACAGTGCAAGCCGCTGTACGCCGGTTGAACGCCAGTGCATGAGGGGACGAAAAGCAGGATAAAGGCCGGTGGTCGCTTACGCGCCCCCCTGCCAGCCACACCGCCCCGCAACGCGGGTCGGTGATTTTCCATAGGTGGTCGGTTTTACCCCCTGTTGGCTGTCCCAG
>NZ_CAJMXG010000214.1:0-5077 GCF_905219725.1 Oscillibacter sp. CU971 | reverse complement strand
GCCTCATCTCCCATGATGGACGCTGTTTCACTCTCCTGGCTGGAATCAAACATAATTTGATACCGCGCCTCTAACCCGCCGTCCAAAAACTCACAGACGACTTGCCGCGCCAGCTCCACGAAATAGACCTTCTCCATCCGAAGGGGTTGCATGGAATACTCCAGCCTGGACGTGAGATTCAAATCGGAAATCAGGCTCCGCAGCTTTTCACCCTGCCTACGGATATAGGACGCCTGTTCACGGGCGGAGATTGGAAGTGTTTGGTCATCCTCCAACTGTCCGGCAAAACCCAAAATCACCGAGAGGGGCGTCCGCACGTCATGGGAAACGCCGCTGATCCAGTCGGCGCGGGCGCTGTCCTTTTTGGCAATAAAAGCCCCCGCTTTGTTAAGCTGGCGGTTGATCTCCGCCAATTCTCCCTTCTCCGGGAGACTAACCGGCTGGCCGGAGGAAACCGTTTCAATCCCCCGCAAAATAGGCGTGACCGCCTTTTCAACGTGCCGGGTGTTCTTCCAGATCAAAAGGACCACCACAATGATATTGGTCAGAAAGACGGCAGCCAGCCCGACAAGCAGTTTTTTCGCATAGCCCTCACTGACGGAAAAGTAATACTTCGCCTGACTGCCCTTTTCGCCGCCTACTACCAATAGCCCCTGGGGATGCTCCTGCACATAGACCGGATAATCCCCCAAATACCACCGGCTGAATGTTGCCACATCCGCTGCCGTGTACCGCCGGGGCAGTTCCTCCGGCAGTTTGCTCTGAAAAATGACCGTTCCGGTATCGTCCAAAACCATCGCCCAGGCGTGATGTTCTTCCAGAATTTCGTCCAGCACCCCAGCCGCCGTCAAATGTCCGGTTCCATCCAGAGTAATGCTGTCACAGATTTTGCTTATAGAGATTTCCGGCACCTCCGAGGTCTGCCAGGCCCAAATCAACACAGAGAAAAGCAGGACAACATTGAGCAGCAGGAACAGCGCGATAATGCCCACCATGGATAAAAAGTATTTCCGAAAGAAGCGTTCCGCAGGTTTCATTTCTCCGGCTCCTTTACCACCAGCTTATACCCCAGACCCTTCACCGTCAGGAGCGATACGGGCTTTGACGGATTTTCCTCGATCTTCTCCCGCAGATGCCGGATATGGGTCATCAGCGTTGTTTCATACCCCTGCCAGANGTCCCCGCACAGCGTTTGACAGAGNACGCCGATGGTGACAATCCGGCCAGCGTTCTCCGCCAGCTTTTCAAAAATGCTGTACTCCTTGGCGGTCAAGGGCGTCCGCTGTCCATCTCGGATAACCTCCGCCCGGTCTAAATCCACCGCGGCAGCGTTCAGCGTAACAACCCGCTCTTTTTCAGGATAGGCCCGTTTCAAAATCGCCTGGACACGCAGCAGCAATTCCTTCGGGAGAAAAGGCTTGACCAGATAATCGTCCGCCCCCAGCTCAAACCCGGCAAAGCGGTCCTCGGCTTCCCCCTTCGCGGTGAGCATAAGAACGGGGACTTTGCTGACGGCCCGAATTTCCTGGAGCAGTTCAAACCCGTCCATATCCGGCATCATCACATCCAGAACGATGATGCCGGGTGTTTTTTTCGCCATCACCGCCAGTGCCTCTTGCCCGGAGGCCGCTGTTGTAACCTGTGTATATCCGGCGCTCTCAAAAATGGAGCGGATCATTGTCCGCAAATCTTTTTCATCGTCTACAACGAGGATTTCTCTGTCCAGCATATAAGCTCCTCCTGTCCGCACTCATTATAGCGCAGAAACTAAAAATTGTATATGCCGCCGGCGCAATCTCAAGGTTATCTCAAGGTTGCCTCAAGGATCGCTCAAGGATGGTGTTGTATATTGACCCCATAAAGGAGGTAACCGCTATGAGCGAAATCATCGTCGAAACAAAACAGCTGACCAAACAGTACGGGACCCAAAAGAGCGTGGCGGAGCTGAACATCCATGTTCAAAGAGGCCGCATCTACGGTCTGCTGGGCCGAAACGGAGCCGGAAAAACCACCACCATGAAGATGCTGCTGGGATTGACACAGCCCACGTCAGGGAAGGTGACGATCTGGGGGAAGTCCCTGCTGGGCAATGAGAAGAAGCTGCTGCCCCGCATCGGCAGCCTGATTGAATCCCCCGGCTTCTATCCCAACCTGACGGGAACGGAGAACCTGCGCATTTTCACTGCCCTGCGGGGACTGAAAAACCAAGACGCAATCAAAAGCGCCCTGGAGCTGGTTGGCCTGCCCTACCGGGATAAAAAGCTCTTTTCCCAATACTCCCTGGGCATGAAGCAGCGGCTGTCCATCGCCCTGGCAGTGATGCACGACCCGGAATTGTTGATCCTGGACGAGCCCATCAATGGCCTGGACCCCATTGGTATCGCCGAGGTACGCTCCTTCATCCGGGCGCTGTGCGACGAGCGGGGCAAGACCATCCTGATCTCCAGCCACATTCTCTCCGAGGTGGCGCTGCTGGCAGACGACATCGGCATCATCGACCACGGTGTGCTGCTGGAGGAGGAGAGCCTTGCGGACCTGGAAGCCAAGAGCGACCGGTATATCCGCTTCACAGTCTCCGACACGGGGCGGGCGGCGGAGGTCTTGAACGGTGTGTTCCACGAAAATCAGTTTGCCGTACAGGACGGTCACCATCTGCGGATGGATTCTGCCAAGGTCCCCGTGGAAAAGATCGTTTCTGCCTTTGTGCAGCGCGGCCTGGAGGTGTCGGAGGCCGCGACCGTGGAGGAAAGCCTGGAGGATTACTTCAAGCGGGTGACCGGGGGTGAGGGGATTGCTTAAGCTGATTTCCTGTGAGCTTCAGAAGCTGAAACGGAAGAAGTTCATTCCTTTTGTAATCCTCTCCGCGTTCCTGTTCCCGCCCCCGCTGGCACTGATGATGCTGACGCCCCGCATGATGGAGCGGTACGACACGAAAGCCGAGCTCTTTGACGACTTTTATCAGTTTGTCCTGGGCTATGGGGTGGAACTGCTTCTGCCCTGCGTCATCGGCGTCATCGCCGCCATGCTGTTCTTTATGGAACGGGACAACGACACCTTCAAAAATCTGCGGACCATCCCGGTGACCAGCACCCAGATGATTTTTGCCAAAATGATCGTTCTGTTTCTGTTTGGACTGATTTTCTGCCTGTCCACAGCCGCCGTCACCATTGTCTGCGGGGGCCTGATTGCCGAGGTGGGCGGACTGGGCTATAAGCTGTGGTTGGCGGTGGAGATGGGGATTTTCATCACAGCGGGCACTCTGCCGCTGGTGGTGCTGGTGGTCTTTTTCAGCAAGACCTATATCTTCTCCGTTCTGCTGTGCATTTTTTACAGCGTGTTAAGCCTGACCGCCGAAAGCAGCTTTGGTGTCCTGCCGAAGTTTTTGTGCTGGCTGATGCCGATTCCCCTCACAAACCTCTGGTGCGCGGGGGATATGGTTCGGCATGGCGTCAAGGGCAGCTTGGGGGAACTGCAATACCTGATTCCCTCAACAACGCAGACCGTTTTGATTTTGAGTGCAATGACTGTCCTGTCCATTCTGCTGATTGACCGGCTGTATAAAACGAGAGGGGGGAATTGAAATGCTGGTATTGATGAAAACCGAATTTTGGAAACTGAAACGGTACCACATGATCTGGGCAGGGGTTTTCCTGATGCTGCTGTCCGTCCTGCTGACCGTTTTCTCCACCACCGCCCAGGATGGAAGTGTATGGACCTTCTCCTTTTTCGTGGAGCAGGTCCTGAAGAACAACATCACAACGATTTTCCCCATGTGCATCGCTTTGATTACCGGATATATCATCAGCCGGGAGGGAACGGATGATACGCTGAAAAACATTCTGACGGTTCCCCTGTCGTTTCCCGCTCTGCTGGCTGGCAAGCTGGCCGTCTGCGGGCTGCTCTCCCTGTTCCTGGGGATCGTCAGCACTGTGTTCACGGTGATGGCATCCTCCCTTTTGGGATTTCCCGGCGGTGATTTTCCGGCAGTTATGCAGGCCGGGTTGCAGATCACGGCCAACTGTCTGTTCCTCTATATCGCGGTTCTGCCAATCATCGCCATCGCCGCCCGTATTCCAAACGGGCACTTGATTGGAGCGGTTGTCGCCTTTGTCTACGGCTACGGCGGCATGTTCGCGGCGGGGAGCATGACCTTGGCGAATTTGTATCCCGTGACCGCAAGCATGGGGCTGATTGGATACCGCAGCTATGATGCGGCTGTCCATTGGAATCCGCTGCTTTGTATGTTCAGTCTGCTGGCCGCTCTGCTGATTGCCGCCGCTTTTGTGGCGACAGCAAAAAAAGGCGCGGCTCCAAAGACAGCAAAAAAGCCCAAACGGGTCATCACAAAAAAAGGTTGGTAAGGGGTGTCAAACAACATGAAGAAAAAAGTGAAAATCACAATAGGCGTCGTTGCCGTCCTGCTCATTGGTCTGGCCGGCTTTTGCGCATGGTTCCTCTCCGGCTCCGGCAGCGCCGAGTATTACACCCAGATCGATAACACCAGGGTGGAACAGGTGGATTCTAACGGAGGCGTCATTAACTTCAAAGGCAGCCTGCCCTATTCCTACACGCTGCTGTCCTATGACGAAAACGGGAGCGAAAAAGAGATCACCTTCGGGACATCCAGAGAACTGCGGGAGGGGGCCTTTATCCGTCTGACCGTCATGCCGCTCCGGGGCGTCCTGGACTGGAGCGAGGTACAGTATGACGAGCTTCCGGCAGCAGTACAGAATCATTATTCTGCTCCATCGGATGATGAAGGGTAATTTCAGCGAATAACAGAAGCTCTATCCATTTAGGGCTTATTTTCTGCGGCGGTTTTATGAAAGCCGCCGCCTTTCCATTTGCTTTCTCGACATATAGGAGAATGCCGCCATGCGATTACAGGCAGATAGGCATTTGTCAAAAAAAGCCTGCCCCCTACAGCGGCGCACTCCTCCCAAGGTTGCGAAAATAGTCGTTCCCTGACGGCTCATAATGTTGCCCCCAGCACCCGAATGGCCTTGCACCATCCGGGTGCTTTTTTATTTCCACACCAGCGACACCGGCCCCGCTGGCGCTCCCCGCCCCCTCCGTT
>NZ_CAJMXG010000213.1:0-5113 GCF_905219725.1 Oscillibacter sp. CU971 | reverse complement strand
CTATACGGCCATCATCAATATTTGATTGTTCTTCGCTCTGAGATGTATGGGCGCATCATCCCAATAATGCCAGGAGAACTGCCGCGCTTATTGCAATCTCCATCATTTTTTTGATCTTTTTCATTTTAACCTCCACTTGTCTTGAAATTATTTCGCATATTAGGCCTTCATGCGAAAAAAATATAGGGGTCTATTGCATTTCCTGCGAGACAATCCCCATATCTTCCATAGTGTGCGCTTTCGTTTCATCATTTTTTCCATAGTGTGCGCTTTCGTTTCATCATTTTTGCATCATGAACGGCAAGGCCCGATAGCCCTATTTGAGGGGGGACGTAAGCGTCTCCGGCGCTTCAAACAATCATTTTTCAAAAAAGCCAGTCCTGTGCATTGCCGGAAGTCTGGATGTTCACACGCCGCCGGAGCTCCATTGCCTCCCTCTGGAGCGGGCTATTCAGGCGCGGGGCGGCGTCATGTTCCACACGGTCAGTTATCCGGCGGACCATTTCTTTTCCGACTGTCGGGAAACCGCCGCCAAGACGGCCGAGAGCTTTCTCCTGGAACAGCTTTCTATTGAAAAGAGCTGATATAAGAGCCGCCGGGTCCCGCAATTCTGCGGAACCCGGCGGCCTCTTTATATTACATAATCGTTCCCGGTATCGCGCGAATGTATGAGATCCGCCACCGTGATGTGATCCAGATACTCGTTGATGACCCGATTCAACCCTCTCCAGACCGGCAGAGTACGGCAATTCGGGGCCCTTGGGCAGACATCCGCGGTTTCGTCCAGACAGGCAACAGGGGCCAGCGTTTCCTCCGTCAGCCGCAAAACCTCGCCTACCGTGTATTGCTCCGGAGGGTGGGTCAGCTTGTAGCCGCCCCCCTTGCCCCGCACGCCGGTGAGCAGCCGGGCCTTGACCAGAATTTTGATGATGGCCTCCAGATATTTTTCCGAAATTTCCTGCCGCTGCGCGATTTCTTTCAAGGGAATGTACCCCTCTGACGGATGCTCAGCCAGGTCGGCCATAACCCGCAAGGCATAACGGCCTTTCGTTGAAATCAGCATATGGCGACGCTCCTTTTAATAGAATATACCTATTATACAACATGGTTAGTTGGGTTTCAAGCAGGATTTTACACAATGACGATTGACAGGGAAGATCTTTCCTTCTATAATACAAATAAACCCACTTGGAAGATTGGGATATAAATGATCCACATCCTGGATTTCGATGTCGTATCCATCATAGCTGACGGAGCGGGACAAACGCCGCATTATTATTAAGATTGAGATTATGAGGAGGAAACCGCTATGAGCAAGATATACACATCCGCCGATCAGCTGATCGGCAAAACGCCCCTGCTGGAGCTGGTCCATATCGAGAAGGAAGAGGGGCTGGAGGCCCGGGTCCTGGCGAAGCTGGAATATTTCAACCCCGCCGGGTCCGTCAAGGACCGGATTGCCAAGGCCATGATCGACGACGCCGAGGCCCGGGGCCTTTTGAAACCCGGCTCCGTCATCATCGAACCCACCTCCGGCAACACCGGCATCGGCCTGGCCGCCGTGGCCGCCGCCCGGGGCTACCGCATTATCATTGTCATGCCCGAAACCATGAGCGTGGAGCGCCGCCAGCTGATGAAGGCCTACGGCGCGGAGCTGGTCCTCACCGAAGGGGCCAGGGGCATGAAGGGCGCCATCGCCAAGGCCGGCGAGCTGGCCAAGGAGATTCCCGGCGGCTTCATTCCCGGACAGTTCGTGAACCCCGCCAACCCTGCCGCCCACAGGGCCTCCACCGGCCCGGAGATCTGGGAGGACACCGAGGGGAAGGTGGATGTCTTCGTGGCGGGCGTTGGCACCGGCGGCACCGTCACCGGCGTGGGAGCCTACCTGAAGGAGCGGAATCCTGCCGTGAAGGTCGTGGCTGTGGAGCCCGCCGCCTCCCCGGTGCTGAGCAAGGGGACCGCCGGGAGCCACAAAATCCAAGGCATCGGCGCGGGCTTCGTCCCGGAGGTGCTGGACACCAGCGTCTATGACGAGGTCATTGCTGTGGAGAACGAGGACGCCTTCGCCGCCGGGAAGCTGGTGGGCCGGAAGGAGGGCGTCCTGGTGGGTATCTCCTCCGGCGCGGCGGTGTGGGCGGCGGTTCAGCTGGCCAAGCGGCCGGAGAACAGGAGCAAGACCATCGTGGCCCTGCTGCCGGACACGGGGGACCGCTATCTCTCCACACCGCTGTTCCAGGATTAAAGCTTCAAAATTACCGGCCTGGTGTCACAACACTTTGGCAGGTCCGGCAGACTTTTTCCCGCCGTTTGTTTTTCATTGACAAAAAGGCGTTCATAGGAGGCGCGCGCAATGCGTATTCACGGTTCTCGGATGCAGGCCGGCATGTGCATGGGCAGGATGAATGTCCAGGATTCTTTGCGCTCACTTGCCGCCTGCCCGAAGCACCGAGGAATCGTTTGACCTGACGCGCCGGTTTAACGACTGCCGGCCAAAGCGGGGAGCCGTGAGCTCCCCGCTTTTTTGCGTCCTAAAGGAGGAATTTGCTTGATAGGACTCAATCACATTTCCAAGAATTTTGGCAGCGGGCCCCGGCAGGTCCATGCCGCCCGGCGGGGAGCTATATCCTCCTGACCTTCGGCGGGCAGAAGAGCGAGGCGGAGGCCAGCCTTGAGCGAGTCCAGGATTTGGTCTTGAAAAATGGAGCACTGGATTGTATCATTTTAAGAGACTCCGCCCGGGCGGCGGATATTTGGAAGGTCCGGGGGAACCGGGACGCGGAGACCTGGGAGCGGGAGCTTCACGCCGTCATGGACCGGGCCTGTCACAGGGCCTATGAGCTGGGGGGCGCGGCCTCCGGGGAGCACGGCATCGGCGTCTCCAAGCGGCGGTATTTCCTCCAGGAGTCCGACCAGGAAAACCTGGCGGTTATAAACCGGATCAAGGACGCACTGGCCCCCCTGCACATTCTGAACGACCAAAAATCCTATATTGGAGGACACGACTATGCAGAGCCTGTCTAAGCGCACCGCCAGCTTCACCGACTCGGTGATCCGGCGCATGACCCGCGTTTCCAACCAGTACGGCGCGGTGAATCTCTCCCAGGGCTTCCCGGACTTCGACCCGCCCCGGGCCATCCTGGACCGGTTGGCGGAGGTCAGCCGGGAGGATTTCCACCAGTACTCCGTCACCTGGGGAGCCCAGAACCTCCGGGAGGCCCTGGCGGCAAAGCAGTCCCATTACATGGGTTTTCCCATCGACCCCGACGGGGAAATCACAATCACCTGCGGCAGCACGGAGGCCATGATGGCCGCCATGATGACCGTGGCGAACCCCGGGGACAGGGTGGTGGTCTTCTCGCCCTTCTATGAGAACTATGGGGCGGACACCATCCTCTGCGGCGCGGAGACCATCTACGTGCCCCTGTCGCCCCCGGACTTCCGCTTCGACCCAGAGGTCCTGGAGGACGCCTTCCGTCAAAGGCCCAAGGCCCTGATTCTCTGCAACCCCGCCAACCCCTGCGGCCGGGTCTTCACCCGGGTGGAGCTGGAGATCATCGCCGCCCTGGCGGAGAAATACGACGCCTATGTCATCACCGATGAGGTCTATGAGCACATCGTCTACGCCCCCCACCGGCACGTCTACTTCGCCGCCCTTCCGGGAATGCGGCAGAGGACCATCTCCTGCTCGTCGCTGTCCAAGACCTACTCCATCACCGGCTGGCGGCTGGGGTACACCATCGCCCCGCCGGAGATCACGGACCGGATCAAAAAGGTCCACGACTTCCTCACCGTAGGCGCGGCGGCCCCCCTCCAGGAGGCGGTGATCCCCGGATTGAACTTCGGCCAGGACTATTACGGCGCTCTCCTGGCGGAGTACACCCACAAGCGGAACCTGTTCCTGAGGGGCCTGGACGCACTGGGGCTGCCCCACAGCACGCCGGAGGGGGCCTACTACGTCCTGCTGGATATCTCGGAGTTCGGCTATGACAGCGACCTGAGGTTCTGCGAGGACCTGGCGGAAAAGGTGGGCGTGGGGGCTGTTCCCGGTTCCAGCTTCTTCCGGGAGCCGGTGAACCACCTCATTCGCTTCCACTTCGCCAAAAAGGACGAGACCCTTTTGGACGCCCTGAACCGCCTGGAATCCCTGCGGGCCAAGATTCCGGCAAAGGGAAAAGGAGCCGAGCGTATATGCAGAATCTGAAAAAAGCACTGGAACGGGAGAGCCTACCTGGTCGAGCTGCGGCGGGACTTTCACCGGCATCCCGAGCCGGCCCTTTGTGAATTTCGTACCGCGAAGCGGCTCGAAGGAGAAATTGGAGTGTTTCGGAATTTCCCACCAGCGGGCGGGAGAGACCGGCGTTCTTGGCATTTTGCGTGGAGACGGCGCAGACCGGGTGTTCGGCATCCACACGGCCTCGAACCTGCCCAGCGGAACCATCGGATTATTATTTCCGAGCTTTAAGCTCGGAAATAATAAAGCCGGGGCTGAACAATGCTGCTGCAGACCACTTCCGGATCATGATCCGGGGAAAGTCCGCCCATGTGTCCACCCCGCAGCTGGGGGCCGATGCCCTCTATATCGCCAGTCACGCTGTAGTCGCGCTCCAATCCCTAGTCACGCGGCTTACCTCGCCGGTGGAGCCGGTTACATTGGCGTTGGAAAGCTGACGGCGGGAACCACCTATAACGCTCCGGCGGAAACCGCCGGGTTGGAGGGGACGACCCGGTCGGTCTCTCAGGAGAGCCAGGAGAGGATACGGGACTTGGGTTCCAGAACTGTTTCCAGCATCTCGGATCTCTATGGCGGGACCGCGGAGATTCAGCTCCATACCCCTGGCGCATATGCGTATTGGGGAACAGGAAACACCGCCCATCCCCATACATTGCTGCCAAACCATAACGGCAGCTTTGATGTGGATGCGGAAGCCCTGATTCTGTGCGCGGGACTCTATGCTGGGTATATTTTTCAAACAAGACCTAAGCTCGCAAAACGTACATAGAGTGATGTTTAAAAGAGAACGTAAGGCCGGCCCTCTTTTAAGAAGCTGTACCAATAGAGGGAAAAGTAGTATAATGAGGGAATGATACAGAAAAATGAGCGACGCAGCTATGC
>NZ_CAJMXG010000212.1:0-5128 GCF_905219725.1 Oscillibacter sp. CU971 | reverse complement strand
CCTACATTTTATCCCTCATTAACTTTGTGGCCTGTCTGGTAATGAAGACAGACAGGCCTCTTTTCGACAGGCTGGGAGGTCTGCCGTTTTGCGGCAGACCTCCTTGTTTATTTCTTTCTCTACATCCCGCCCCGCTTGGAAAGCGATTCTTTCATAGAAAATTGCCACTTCTCTATTTAGTCGAATCTCATACTGTTTCATATGCCCTTCTTTTACCCGTATTCCCACATTATAACCGTATTCGGTTGATAAGTCAACCGTATTCCCACAATTCTTTTTCTCTGGGAATGGTAGTGTGGAAGAAAACGGAAAGGGGAACCATCATGGGGATTGCGGATATGGTACGGACCCGAATCATTGCTTTGTGCCGGGAGAGGGATATCACGGTTAACCGCATGTGTGAATTGGCGGCGGTCCCGCAATCCACGGTCAATAATTTCTTGAACCGTAAGACCCACAATCTTGGCATCATCACACTGAAAAAGTTGACGGACGGCCTTGGCTTGAGCATCACAGAGTTTTTCGATACGGAGGCATTCCGCGCTTTGGACCAGGAAATCCACTGAGGGGCGGTTTCGGCAGATGCCCTTCCCGAGTAAAAAACACGGACAGGAGACCTTCCTGTCCGTGTTTCATCGTTCCTTGCTGAGCCCCAGCAGATAATCGGTACTGACGCCGTAATACTTGCTCAACGTGATTAAATGATGGATGGGCAGCTCGTTGGCGCCCCGCTCATAGCGTGCGTACATGGTCTGGGATGTTCCCAGGACCTCGGCGATCTGTGACTGTGTCTTGTCGGCGTCTTCGCGCAAATCACGAAGAATACGTACATACTCCATATCATCCACGTTCGACACCCCCCCTATTGACTTTTACCCGGTTTGTCTTCCAACTTTAATTTATCATAAAAAACGGGGCTTGTTGGGTTTACAACACACAATTTTACTACAATTTCTTCGGGTTTCCATGTATAATTTGTTGGATTCACTAGATTTTAATTGATTAAAGTTTTAAAATCCTCTAAAATCATCGGACTTGTAAGGCCTGACCGCTTTACAAGAGGCCTCTTTTTCTGTATAATACCTTTATCTTGTTTCTATGGACCCGCGTCCATTTTATCATACGCCCCCACTACGTGAAAAGAGGAAATATTTATGGAATATACAGAAGGCGTCCGGTTCGACAGCCTGGGCCTGTCCCCGGAGATCATGCGGGCCATCCAGCGGCGGGAGCTGGAGGTCACCACCCCCGTCCAGGCGGGCTGCATCCCGCCCATGATGGCCTGGCAGGACGTCATCGCCAAGGCCCCCACCGGCACCGGCAAAACCTTTGCCTACGGCATCCCCATCATTGAGCACGTAGACCCGGAGGACGACGCCGTCCAGGCGGTCATCCTGGCCCCCACCCGGGAGCTGGCCATTCAAATCACCGACGAACTCCGGGACATCTCCGCCTTCCGCCCCGGCGTCCGCTGCGTCTGCCTTTACGGCGGGCAGCCCATCGGGAAGCAGATCGACGCGCTGAAAAAGCGGCCCCAGATCGTGGTTGCCACCCCCGGCCGGCTCAGCGACCACATGAAGCGCCGCACCGTCCGGGTGGACAGCGCCCGGACCGTGGTGCTGGACGAGGCGGACCGGATGCTGGACATGGGCTTCATCCACGACGTAACCCGGCTCCTGGACAAGATGAACAAGCGGAGGAACCTGGGCCTCTTCTCCGCCACCATCTCCCGGGAGGTCATGGACATCGCCTGGGTCTACCAGCGGGACGCGGCGGAAATCACCGTCCGGGAGGACGAGCAGAACAAGCCGGACATCAAGCAGTTCCGCATGGACGTGGCCCAAAACGAAAAGGCGGACGTCATCGCCAGAATCCTGGAGGAGACGGGCTTCGACCGCTGCATGGCCTTTTGCAACACCAAGGGCTCCACGGAGCGCATCTGCAAGTTCCTGCAAATGCGGGGCATCGACGCGGAGTGCATCCACGGAGACATCCCCCAGCGGCGGCGGGAGCAGGTGATGAACCTCTTCCGGGAGGGCAGGCTCCGGGTCTTCGTCTCCACCGACGTGGCCGCCCGGGGCATCGACGTGGACGACGTGGACATCGTGTTTAACTGCGACGTGCCGGATGAAAACCAGGACTACGTCCACCGCATCGGCCGGACGGGCCGGGCGAAACGCCAGGGGGTGGCGGTGAGCCTCATCGCGGACTACCCCTCTAAAATGCGCATTGACGACATCGCCCAGAAGACCCGGAACGAGATTGTCCCCGTGAAATTCGGGGAGGACGGGAAGCTGGAGGTCCTCGGTTAAGGGAACATAAGAGCGCCGGGGCGGCGTCCCGGCGCTCTTTTCGCGTACAAAACGGACTCAGCTCAAGGAGGCCGTTTCCTCCGCCACCCGGGCCTCGCTCTCCCGCATGGCCTGGAGGGTCTTGTCCATCAGAGTCTCCAGCTCCCAGCCAAGGCGCGCCGCGCCGTCCTTGATAACGTCCCGGGAGCACCCGGCGGCAAACTTCTTGTCCTTGAACTTCTTCTTGAGGGAGGACACCTCCATGTCGGAGCAGGACTTGCTGGGCCGCATCCGGGCCGCCGCGCCGATGAGGCCCGTCAGCTCGTCGGCGGCGAAGAGGACCTTTTCCATCTCGTGGACAGGCTCCACGTCGGAGCAGATGCCAAAGCCATGGCTGCACACGGCGCGGACCAGCTCGTCGGAGCAGCCGATCTCCACCAGCAGCTCGGGGGCCTTTTTGCAGTGCTCCTCGGGCCACTTCTCAAAGTCCACGTCGTGGAGGAGGCCCACGGCGGACCAGAAATCCGCCTCTTCGCCATAGCCCAGGTCCCGGGCGTACCAGCCCATGACGGACTCCACCGTCAGGGCGTGCTGGAGGTGGAAGGGCTCGGTGTTGTACTTGCGCAGCAGCGCCAGGGCCGCCGCTCTTTCGGGACAGGATTTCATGGGACATTTCTCCTTTGTTTGTTGTTGGGGGTAGTATACGGCTTTCGAAAGCGGATTGCAAGCGTATTGGAGCAGATCCCTTCCCGCCGGGCCCGCGTTCCCGATAAAATCCAAGCCCGCCCCTCGACTTGCCGGGGCTCCTGTGCTATACTACAGGAAGACATATTTTAGATGGAAACGGAGGCGTCCGGCTTGTACCGTATTTTTATCGCAGAGGACGACGGCGTCATCGCAGGGGCGGTGGCCCGGCACCTGGAAAGCTGGGGCTATCAGGTGGCCTGCGCCAAAAAGTTCGACGCCGTAATGGCGGAGTTCCTGGACTTCGGACCCCAGCTGGTGCTGCTGGACATCTCCCTGCCCTTCTTCAACGGCTACCACTGGTGCCGGGAGATCCGCAAGGTCTCCCAGGTCCCCATCCTCTTCCTGACCTCCGCCGCGGACAACGTGAACCTGGTCATGGCCATGCAGATGGGCGGGGACGACCTGCTGGCCAAACCCTTCGACCTTCAGGTCCTCTCCGCCAAGGTCCAGGCCATGCTGCGCCGGGCCTATGACTTCGCCTCCGCCCCGGCCCTGCTCTCCTGCGGCGCCGCGGCGCTGAATCCCGCCAACGGGACGGTCACCGTCAACGGCCGGAGAGTGGAGCTGACGAGGAACGAGGGAAAGCTTCTCCAGCTCCTGCTGGAGAAAAAGGGCCGGATTGTCAGCCGGGACGCCATGATGACCGCCCTGTGGGAGTCGGACAGCTTCGTGGACGAGAACACCCTTTCCGTCAACGTGAACCGCCTCCGGCGGAAGCTGGAGGCGGCGGGACTGCCGGACTTTATCCGCACGAAAAAGGGCGCGGGCTACCTGGTGGAGGATGAAACCGTATGAGAATCCTGGGCGCGTATTTCCGGCGGCACTGGAAGCTGCTCTTCCTCCTGGCGGGGTGCCTGGGCATCTGCTCCGCCGTCTTCTACCTCTACGGNCTGCCTCTGGAGTCGGTGGGCTATGCCTTCGTGCTGTGCTTTTCCCTGGGGCTTGCCTTGTTCGCCGTGGGCTACGTCCAGTTTCTCCGGCGGCACCGGGAGCTGGAGCGGCTGCTGGTCCAGGTCCGGGAGAAGGTCCTCCCCCTGCCGCCCCCCGGGGGACTGCTGGAGGAGGACTACCAGGCCCTGTGCCAGGCCCTGGCCTCCGAGCGGGCCGCCCTGGCCCTGGAGGACCGGAACAGGATCCAGGACATGACGGACTACTACACCCTCTGGGCCCACCAGATCAAAACCCCCATCGCCGCCATGGGGCTGCTCCTCCAGGAGGAGCCCCACCCGGAGCTGGAGGGGGAGCTTTTGAAAATCGAGCAGTACGTGGAGATGGTCCTGGGATACCTCCGCCTGGGCAGCGAGTCCACGGACTATGTATTCCGGGACTGCGGCCTGGACGCGCTGGTGCGCCAGGCCGTGCGGAAGTACGCCCGTCTCTTTATCCTGAAAAAGATCTCCCTGGATTTTCAGGAGACCGGGAAGACCGTGCTGACGGACGAGAAGTGGCTGTCCTTCGTCATCGAGCAGTTGCTGTCCAACGCCGTGAAGTACACCCCCGAGGGGGGCCGGGTCCGCATCTACGGCGACGGGGACACCCTGGTCATCGCCGACAGCGGCATCGGCATCCAGCCGGAGGATCTGCCCCGGGTCTTCGAGAAGGGCTTCACCGGCTTCAACGGGCGGGAGGACAAAAAGTCCACCGGCATCGGGCTTTGCCTCTGCCGCCAGGTGATGGACCGGCTGAACCACGATATTTCCATCGCCTCCCGCCCCGGACAGGGGACCCTGGTGCGGCTGGATCTCTCCAGGGACCGGAAGAGGGTGGAGTGATGGCGGTGATTACAAGAATCATCCCGCCGGAGGAGGACGGGGCCGCGGTGCGGCACATCCTCCGGGCCAAGCTCCACTTTTCCTCCCACGCCGTCTCCCGGCTGGCCCACGGGGGGGAGTGCATCTTCGTCAACGGCGTCCCCGTCCACACGCCTTACGTGCTCCGGGCCGGGGATGTGCTGGCGGTGGAGACGGAGGACCGCCGCCCGCCCCGGGCCGCCGCCGTCCCGGGGAACTGGCCCCTGCCGGTGGCCTGGGAGGACGAGCACCTGCTTATCGTGAACAAGCCCGCGGGCATGACGGCCCACGCCTCCAACT
>NZ_CAJMXG010000211.1:0-5142 GCF_905219725.1 Oscillibacter sp. CU971 | reverse complement strand
TTTTTCTCTTTTGGACCGTGCACGGCCCGTTTTCTCTTTTTCTTCTGGAAGAAAAAGAGAAAATGGGGGGTGCAATGCACCAGCCATCGCTGGTATCCAATTCGCCCCGCCCGCCAGGGCGAGAACAACCCTCCCCCTGGCAGGGGGAAAAACAAGGAGCCCCCTTATGCAAGATAAAATCATCGTAAAAGGCGCCCGCGCCAACAATCTCAAGAACATCGACGTGACCATCCCAAGGGACAAGCTGGTGGTCATGACGGGCCTCAGCGGCAGCGGCAAATCCTCCCTGGCCTTCGACACCATCTACGCCGAGGGCCAGCGGCGCTATGTGGAATCCCTGTGCTCCTATGCCCGGATGTTCCTGGGCCAGATGGAAAAGCCGGACGTGGACTACATCGAGGGCCTGAGCCCCGCCATCTCCATCGACCAGAAAACCACCTCGAAAAACCCCCGGTCCACCGTGGGCACCGTCACCGAGGTCTATGACTACCTCCGCCTCCTCTGGGCCCGGGTGGGCACCCCCCACTGCCCCAAGTGCGGCAAGGTGATCCGCCAGCAGACCATCGACCAGATTATCGACCAGGTGCTCTCCCTCCCCGAGGGGACCCGCATCCAGGTGATGGCCCCCGTTATCCGGGGTAAAAANGGCNAGCACGCCAAGGTCTTCGAGGACGCCAAGCGCTCCGGCTACGTCCGGGTCCGGGCCGACGGGAACCTCTATGAGCTGGACGAGGAGATCAANCTGGAAAAAAATAAAAAGCATAACATCGAGGTCATCATCGACCGCCTCATCATCCGCCCCGACATCCAGCAGAGATTGACGGACAGCGTGGAAACCGCCTCCGCCCTCTCCGGCGGNCNGGTGGTGGTGANCNTCTTGCGGGNGGAACAGGNNCTGATGTTCTCCCAGAACTACGCCTGTGAGGACTGCGGCGTCTCCATCGAGGAGCTGACCCCTCGGATGTTCTCCTTTAACAACCCCTTCGGGGCCTGCCCCACCTGTACGGGCCTGGGCAGCCAGTTGAAGGTGGACGTGTCCCTGGTGGTCCCGGAGCCGAAAAAGTCCATTCTGGAGGGGGCCATCCAGGCCAGCGGCTGGGGAAATATCCGCTCCGACGGCATCTCCCGGATGTACTTCGACGCGTTGTCAAAAAAATACCGCTTCTCCCTGGAGGAGCCCTGGGAAACCCTGTCCGACGNGGCCAAGGACATCATCCTCTACGGCACCAAGGGGGAGAAGCTGGAGCTCCACTATGACCAGCCCCGGGGAAAGGGCGTGCTGTACCAGCCCTTCGAGGGCATCTGNAACAACGTGGAGCGCCGCTATCNGGAGACTCAGAGCGACGCCNGCAAGCGGGAGCTGGAGGAGCTGATGACCGAGTGCCCCTGCCCCGCCTGCAAGGGCCGGAGGCTGAAAAAGGAATCCCTGGCGGTCACCGTGGGAGAAAAGGACATCGACGCCCTGACCCGTTTGTCCGTGGTGGACGAATTGGCCTGGGTGGAGCAGCTGGAGCTGACGGAGCAGCAGCATTTGATCGCCGATCGGATCTTGAAGGAAATCAAGTCCCGCCTGGGCTTCCTCCAATCCGTGGGCCTGGGCTACCTGACGCTGAGCCGGGCCGCCGGGACCCTCTCCGGCGGCGAGAGCCAGCGCATCCGCCTGGCAACCCAGATCGGCTCCAGCCTCATGGGAGNGCTGTATANCCTGNACGAGCCCTCCATCGGCCTCCANCAGCGGGACAACGACAAGCTGCTGGCGACCCTCCGGAACCTCCAGAGCCTGGGAAACACCCTCCTGGTGGTGGAGCACNACGAGGACACCATGCGGGAGGCGGACTACCTCATCGACATNGGCCCCGGCGCGGGNGTCCACGGCGGGCAGGTGGTGGCGGCGNGCACGCCGGAGGAGGTCATGGCCAACCCGGATTCCCTGACGGGCCAATACCTCTCCGGGAAGAAACGGGTGCCCATTCCCGACGTCCGCCGTCCCGGAAACGGGAAATTCCTCCATGTCCGGGGGGCGGAGGAGAACAACCTCCGCAAGGTGGACGTGGACTTCCCCCTGGGGACCTTCACTGTGGTCACCGGCGTGTCCGGCAGCGGTAAGTCGTCCCTGGTGAACGAGGTGCTCTTCAAGCGCCTGGGGGCGGAGCTGATGCGCATGAAGGTCCACCCGGGCAAATGTGCCGGGATCGACGGGCTGGAATACCTGGACAAGGTGGTCAGCATCGACCAAAGCCCGATTGGCCGGACGCCCCGGTCCAACCCCGCCACCTATACGAACCTCTTCAACGATATCCGGGACCTCTACGNCTCCACCCAGGAGGCCAAGAGCCGGGGCTATGGCCCGGGCCGGTTCAGCTTCAACGTCCGGGGAGGACGCTGCGAGGCCTGCTCCGGCGACGGCGTGCTGAAAATCGAGATGCACTTCCTGCCGGACATCTTCGTCCCCTGCGAGGTGTGCAAGGGCCGCCGGTACAACCGGGAAACCTTGGAGGTCCATTATAAGGGGAAAAATATCTCCGAGGTGCTGGGCATGACCGTGGACGAGGCGCTGGAGTTCTTCGCCCCCCTGCCGAAGCTCCGCAACCGCCTCCAGACCCTCCAGGACGTGGGCCTGGGGTATGTGAAGCTGGGCCAGCCCTCCACGGAGCTCTCCGGCGGCGAGGCCCAGCGGGTGAAGCTGGCCACGGAGCTTTCCAAGCAGGCCACCGGAAAAACCATCTATATTCTGGACGAGCCCACCACGGGCCTCCACACCGACGATGNGCGCAAGCTCCTGGAGGTCCTCCAGCGGCTGGTGGACAGCGGAAACACGGTGGTGGTCATCGAGCACAACCTGGACGTTATCAAGTCCGCCGACTGGATCATCGATCTGGGCCCCGAGGGGGGCGACGGCGGGGGAAACATCGTCTGCACCGGCACGCCGGAGAGTGTGGCCGCCTGTAAGGAATCGTATACCGGGCAGTATCTCAAAAAGGTCCTGGTGCGGTAAAAAAAGCCGGACCACGGTTATAAAAACACTTTTAAAAAGTAATATTNCTCAAAGAAAGTTGAGGATCACCTATGAACATTCAAAAAACCGCCATGATCACCGTCTGCGGACGGCCCAACGTGGGCAAGTCCAGCCTGACCAACGCCCTGGTGGGGGAGAAAATCGCCATCGTCTCCAACAAGGCCCAGACCACCCGGAACCGCATCTACGGTGTGGTCAACCGGGAGGACACCCAGTTCATCCTCCTGGACACCCCGGGCCTCCACCGGCCCAAGTCCGCCCTGGGGGACTACATGGTCAAGGTCGTCACCGCCAGCCTCNCCGACGTGGACTGCGCCCNGCTCCTNGTGGAGCCCATCCCCCATGTAGGCGGGCCGGAAAAGGCCCTCATCGACCGGGTGCGGGAGGAACGGCTTCACTGCATCCTGGCCGTCAACAAAATCGACACCGTGGAGCCCGCGGAGCTCCTCCCCGTCATTGCCGCCTACAGCGAGGCCTGGGACGGCTTCGACGCCATCATCCCCATTTCCGCCCGCACCGGCGACGGCCTGGAGGAGCTGATGGCGGAGCTGGGGAAATACGCCCAGGAGGGGCCCCAGCTCTTCCCCGACGGGCAGACCTCCGACCAGCCGGAGCGGCAGGTCATGGGAGAGCTGCTCCGGGAGAAGCTGCTCCTCTGCCTGGACAAGGAGATCCCCCACGGCACCGCCGTGGAAATCACGAAATTTTCCGAGCGGGACTCCGGCGTTGTGGACGTGGGGGCCACCATCTACTGCGAAAAGGCCAGCCACAAGGGCATTATCATTGGAAAGCAGGGGGCCATGCTGAAAAAAATCAGCTCTCTGGCCCGGCACGACATGGAGAAATNCATGGGCACCCAGATTTATCTGGAAACCTGGGTGANGGTCAAGGAGAACTGGCGGGACAACGTGAACTACGTCCGCAGCCTGGGCTATCGGGAGGACTGAGGCGATGCGGGACCCGGAAAAAATCGTGGGCGGCATGGCCGACAAGGCCAAGGTCGTCTATCTCAGCTATATCGACAGCCGGGGCTTCCCCACCACCCGCGCCATGCTGGCGCCCCGGGAGCGGGAGGGCATCCGGGTGTTCTGGTTCAGCACGAATACCTCCTCGCAGAAGGTGGCGGCCTTCCGGAGAAACCCCAAGGGGAGCATCTATTTTGTGGACCGACTCTTTTTCCGGGGCGTCAGCCTCTCCGGCACCGTGGAGGTGCTGGAGGACCCGGAGAGCAAAGAACGCCTCTGGCGGCGTGGAGACACCATGTATTACTCGCGAGGTGTCACGGACCCGGACTATTGCGTGCTGAAATTCACGGCGGATAGGGGCCGGTATTACCGCAACTTCAAAAGCGAGGATTTTTCAATTCCAGATTGACCGGAACTTTCCACGTATCCTTTTCGACAGCAATCGCAGACTATTCCCAAAAGGAGGCCTGCGACATGGACCATATGGAACCCGCGCCCCTCTGGGAGCTGTTCTGCCTCACCGGCGAGCCCCTGGCCTATATGCTTTATCGGTCGGCGGAGGACGAAACCGATAACTTTTTGCCATAAACGGAGAGATGATTCCTCTCCGTACATAAAGGAGGGAGGCCGCCGTGGCGGGAACACCCTATGCCGTGGACCGCGGCGTGGTCCTCCGGGAGACGGAGACCAAGGAGACGGATAAAATCCTGACCCTCCTGACCTGGGAGGCGGGGAAAATCGGGGTCATCGCCCGGGGAGCCCGGCGGAAAAACTGCAAGTTTGCCGCCGCCGCCCAGCCCCTAGCCTACGCCGAATGGACCCTGTACCAGCGGAAGGACTGGCACTACGCCAGCGACGCGTCCACCCTGGATTTGTTCCCCGGCCTCCGGGGAGATTTGACGGCCCTGGCCCTGGGCTGCTACATGGCGGAGCTGACGGAGGCCGTCTGCCCGGAGGACGTGCCCGCCCCGGAGCTGCTGCGGCACCTCCTCAACGGGCTGTATGCCCTTTCTACTTTACGCAAGCCCCCCGCCCTGGTAAAGCCCGCCTTCGAGCTGCGGCTTCTGTGCCTTGCGGGCTATGAGCCCCTGGCGGACGCCTGTGCCCTCTGCGGGAAGGAGGACCCGGCGGAGCCGGTGCTGGACACGGTCCAGGGGGTGC
>NZ_CAJMXG010000210.1:0-5182 GCF_905219725.1 Oscillibacter sp. CU971 | reverse complement strand
TCCCGTTTCCGAGGCGGCGGCCACCACCTCCCCGCCGGGGCAGACGCAGAAGGAAAACACGCCCCGCCCGCTGGGCAGATGGCAGGAGAGCTTATAGGTGGAGGCGGGAAGGCCCGGATGCCCGGCATACTGCCGGTACTGGGCCGCGTCGCAGTCCGCCTGGCGGTGCTCGATGCGCAGGCCCACGGCAAAGGGCTTGGCCTCCAGGGGCACGCCTCGGCGGTGGAGCATCTCGAAGGTGTCCCGGGCGGAGTGGCCCGGGCAGAGGATCAGATTCCGGCNGGGCAGGACCTCCCGCCCCGCCGGGCCGGAGAGCTCTATGGCCGTCAGCGCCCCGTTTTCCATCCGCAGGTCCTCCAGCCGGGTCTGAAAACGGATGTCCGCCCCCAGGGCGGTCAGCTCCCGGCGGAGGTTTTGGAGGACCTTGTAGAGGTAATCCGTGCCCACATGGGGCTTGGCGTCAATGAGGATGTCCCCCGGCGCGCCGCAGGCAGCCAGGCGCTCCAGGATGAAGCGGTGGCGGAGGTCCTTGGTGCCGGTAGACAGCTTCCCGTCGGAAAAGGCCCCGGCCCCGCCCTCGCCGAACTGGACGTTGGACTCCGTGTCCAGGGCCCCGGAGGCCCAGAACCGCTCCACATCTGCCCGGCGGGCCTCCACAGGGCGGCCCCGCTCCAGGAGGATGGGCCTCTGGCCCGCCTCCGCCAGCGCCAGGGCGGCGAAGAGCCCCGCGGGGCCCGCGCCCGCCACCACCGGCGGAATCTCCGGCGGAGGCAGGGCCTCCGGCAGGCGGTAGGCCGGTCCCGGCTCCCAGCGGCTGATTTTCCGGCCCCGGCAGCGGCGGAGGACGGCGGCCTCGTTTTCCACCAAAACCGCCAGGGTATACGTCAGGGCTGCGTCCTCCCGGGCATCCACGCTGCGGCGCAGGACCCGGAGGTCCCGAAGGTCCGCCGGGCGGAGGCGCAGCAGCTTCGCGGCCCGGGCGCGGAGGTCCTCCTCCCCGCCGCCGGGGGAAAGGCGGACGCCCTCTAGCAGTATCATGTGCGAGGCTCCTTTCTTAGGGAGTGTGGACTCTATTATAGCACAGTTCCGTCTCCGGGCGGAAGGGGGAACG
This sequence comes from Oscillibacter sp. CU971, assembly GCF_905219725.1. Taxonomy (NCBI): domain Bacteria; kingdom Bacillati; phylum Bacillota; class Clostridia; order Eubacteriales; family Oscillospiraceae; genus Oscillibacter; species Oscillibacter sp. CU971. The sequence goes on along the minus strand of NZ_CAJMXG010000210.1, from coordinate 4,071 downwards.
GCCGGATTTTTCCCCAAAAAAGAAATTTGGGAAAAAATTTGAAAACCCCTTGACAAGGCGGAGATTTTTAGTATAATAATAGCTGTTCCACAGCAATACAGCGGGTTTGTGTAAAGGTAGCACAGCAGACTCTGACTCTGTATGTGAGGGTTCGAATCCTTCACCCGCTGCCACGAAAAACCTTGAAACCGCAAGGGTAAAAGGTGATAGGGAACTATTTCCGCAGAGGGCGGCGTGATCGCACGATCACGCCGTCTTTCTGCGTCCATAGGTAGTTTCGCTGATAACAGGTTCACCAATTTCCGGCATATCCAGATCATCCAGGAAATTGAAGATAATCCTGACCTTCTGAATCCGCGTGGTCCCTTGCTTCTCTGGCGCATAGACGATGATCTTTTTGATAAACTCGTTTACAATGGTCGGTGTCAGCTCCGGGATGTCCACATATTTCTCGACCAAAGCGGCGAACTGGTCAAAGCTGTTGTCCATTTCCTCGCGGATGCCCACCCAGTCCTCAAGGCCGATAATCTCATTGTTAAGATTGGCCTGCTCCGCTTCATAGCCTTCAGCCATCTTCTGGTAGCGTTCCTGGCTCAAATTACCCAGCACCATGTCCTCGTAGATACGGGTCATCAGCACATCAATATCCGCCAGACGCTTCTTGGCCTGGGCCAGACGCCGCTTGTCCTCCCGGATAGACTTTTCCTGCTCCTCTCTGCGGCAGTGCAGCCAATCCTCTTGAAAGCCCTCTACGTCAGAACGGATCATCTCCGTTANAGCCCGGATACGCTCCAGCACCACATCCCGCAGCACTTCCTCTCGGATAATATGCCCCGAACAAGTCCCACGCCCGCTTCTGTATTTGGCGCAGACGTAGCGATCCTGCCTGCCCTCAAACCTTTTACAAGTGGCGAAGTTGAGCTTACTTCCGCAGTCGGCACAGAATAGAAGTCCGGAAAACAGTCCTTGCCGCTCACCCTTGGTGACGCGGCGCTTGTTCTTCCGCAGCTCCTGTACCCGGTCCCACTGTTCCTGCGGAACAATGGCCTCCTGTGTACCGGGCAGGATGAACATATCCTCTTTGGCGTTGGGAATGCGCTTTTTGAGCTTATAGGACTTGGAATAGGTCTTGAAGTTGCAGACACAACCAGTGTACTCCATCCGTTCCAGNATACCAACCACNGACTGCTCATGCCAGTGACAGGGACGCTCCGGCGCGGGCTTACCTTTACGCATAGCATAGAGGGCCTTGACCGTTGGCACTTGGTCANCTTCGAGGATTCGGGCAATCCGGCATGGGCCGATTCCAGCAATCGTCAGGTCAAAGATACGCTTGACCACTGGTGCGGCTTCTTCGTCCAAAATCCAGTGGTCCTTGTCCTGCGGGTCAGAGCGGTAGCCATAAGGCGGTTTCCCCNTATGTTTGCCGCTGGTGCCGCGGGCTTTCATCACGGAACGGACCTTTTTACTGGTGTCCTTGGCATAAAAATCGTTAAAAAGATTACGAAACGGGGTGAAATCATTGTCTCCACGCTCACTGTCCACCCCATCATTGACGGCAATGAATCGCACATCATAGCTGGGAAAAACGATTTCCGTATAACGACCGACCTGCAAGTAGTCCCGTCCAAAACGGCTCATGTCCTTGACGATCCAAGTGCCTACTAAGCCCTGCTCCACCAGAGAAAGTCCTTCCTGGACCCCAGGCCGGTTGAAGTTCGTCCCGGTATAGCCGTCATCAACCAACACACGGATGTTAGTAAAGCCTCGTTCTGCTGCATATTTGGTTAAAATGGACCTTTGATTTGCAATCGAATTTGACTCGCCGTCAAGGGCATCCTCATTACTTAAACGGCAGTACAAAATCGTGATTTTCTGCTGATCCACGTCATTTTCTCCTTTCTTATGTGGGTCAGCTAACAGTATCGTAGTGCATGGATCGATATTAACATAACTTTTTGCATTTGTCATTAGGAAATCGACCCGTTCTCTGAAAAAATGAGGCGCTTGACCTTGTTGGCCAGCGTCTCATTTCCATCACACTCTGTTTTGACGATGTACCAAGTATTTCCGATTTTCCGTTCAACAATGTCACAGAATGGATTCTGGGGCTCGTCCCAAAGACCAGCAGGAGGGAAAACCATAGGCTCATAGCAGGCACAAAGGTCAATAGGTTCATACACATAGCTCTTGAAATATTCGTCAAAATCAATTATCATTCAATTATCTCTCAATTTGTTTTGTATGATGCTCGCTTTGGTACGCTTGTAGGATTTCCGGCGGGATATGATCCACTGTCCGGCGCAGTTCCTCCAGTTCTTGAAGCTGCTGCGACACCTCCAACTGGCGTTTGATGCTCTCCTTGCTGGAATTGACTTGCTTTTTCAATCCAGCGTTCTCGGCCCGGAGTGCTTTATAGGCGGCATCATACTTCCGCATCTGCGTCTGCATCCGCTCTACGCCGGGGATGTACTGCTCCAGCAGGGCCTCAATCTCAGCACTTTTCTTCTTGGCGTTGAGAGGATTGACCTCCCCCAGCAACTTCATCAGCATATCCCGCTGGCGGTTGAGATGTGCCGCCTCCTTGAACAGACGGGGCGTAATGTGTGTCCTGCCAGTTTCGCTGGCACNTTCGCCCCGCTCCAGATCAGGATACTTCCTGACCATGTGTTTCCAAAAACTATCCTGCCACCATGTCAGTTTCTTCTTGTTTCCGACAATATCCTTGGCACTCAACCGCTTGTCCGGTGTCAGCGGGACAAAGGATAGGTGCATATGAGGCGTTTTCTCGTCCATATGAACCACGGCGGAGATAATCGTACTTTTATCCTGATGTTTCGTAATAAAACGAACCGCTTCTTCAAAGAATGTCCGAATTTCAGCCCTTTTCTTCCCTTTGAAAAACTCTGGGCTGGCCGTCACCAGGGCCTCGACCACCCGAACGCTGTCCTTTCGAGTACGGCATCCGGCCTTGGCAATCTGTTGCTCAGCCTCGGCACGGTATTTCCGCTCTGGCTGGACAAGATGGTAATTGAGATGACTGCGACTAACATCCACATCGGGATTACTGGCGTATTTCTCCTTTTTTCGCTCGTTATGAGCCTCAATTTGCCCGATTTCCGGTCCCTTGTACTTGGCAAAGCGGAGAATGGCATACTGCGGCTTCTGCATCGCGCTCACCGCCTACCCTCAAGCTGTGCCGTAAGCCTATCCGCCGCTTCACGCAGCTTATTGGCTTGAATCCGGGCAGTTTCCGTCTGTTCGTCAGTAAAGTCAGGACTGGCCGCTAAAAGCGAGGAAAGCCGCTCAAATTCATTAAGAACCAGACTTGAACTTTCCATAAAGCTGTCAAAGGATGAGGGAGTATCAGTCCCGGCGGTTTCCGGTTCTCCCTGCTTCAAATATGTGTTCACCGATTTGATCTCGCTGGACAGGAACTGCGCGGCGCACTCAGCCTGACGGTCCGGCTCCAAGCGGGCCAGCTTCATCAGCTCACTCCGGGGAGGCTGTTTATCCATTTTTTTGAGAATCTCACTGGCTTTCGGTGTCAGATGTTCGGCCAGATACAGGTGGCGCTCAACAGTCCTAGTCGAAACACCCAGCTTTTCAGCGGTATCTTCCACAAAAGATTTCACTTTGGGTTCGCACGACACATTGTCGCTCGAACGTTGGTGATTGCTCACATGGCCGGGACGGTTCCGGGCAATCGTCTCTGGATGCAGAGTTTCATAGAGTTTCTTCCGGCGGGCAAGCAGACTGCTCACTTCTGTGTTGGTCAGACTTCTGCGGATCACATTCTCGTCGATCTCCGCCAGTTCCGCCCGGATGCTGTCAATACTGCATACAGTACATTCGATTTCAGCCCAATCCAGCAGCTTCGCCGCTTCCAGCCGGTGTAGCCCGGCAATCAGGGTGTGGCTGCTGTCAACTGTGATTGGATTGAGCAGGCCCACGTCGGCTATGCTTTTAGATAACTCGTCGATATGGGTTGGGTCGGCCTCCCGCCGTCCGGGGTTGATTTTGATTTCGCTGATTGGAATACGCAATGATTTGATACCTCCTAAGTTGATT
>NZ_CAJMXG010000209.1:0-5202 GCF_905219725.1 Oscillibacter sp. CU971 | reverse complement strand
CGGTGACTTCAAGCGTGATCGGGTTAAGGATGATGATTCCTCTACCTAGCTTCCGAGCGTATCGGACAGTAGCCGCAGTACCGCCGCGCCGCTCCCCATTGTAGACCGCTAGCAGTACCCCAGCAGCCTCTACCAGCCGATGGTTCCGGTCGAGCATACAGCCATCGTAATACTCACGGCTCATGTACTCTATCGAATCGGCTTGCTTCAAGATTGAATGATACCTCTCCTGTGCTGAATCACTCCACTTGTCCGCCTGTCCTTCATGGGGCAGGATCAGATGGAGTCTCAGTGCAGGATTGTTTTTTCTCAGCTCCAGGACAATCAACGAGGCCCAGCAGTCTACCCCATCAGCTCCACCACTGTAGAAGTCCGTCACCCCGGCATCGACTAGCTGTGTGATCTGCCTCACTAACGCCGCTTTCAATGCCGAGCAGCGGCTATCAGATTCGTTGTACCGCCACGGCAGTTTGTGTGGCCGATGACCTGTGAAGGCACAGCAGCTATCCAGCATAGGGGAACACCTCCGCTAAGAGTTACACCTAATTATACTCCATGCGTCGAGTTTTGTCCATAACGTTCTGGATTTAACACGTCTAGTTCGCTCATAATATGGATGAAACATCGACGTAGGAGGGATAGCGATGGACTTCAAGCAGGGAGGACAAGCGATACAGCGTATACGCAAGGAGCGAGGCATGACCCAGGAGCAGCTTGCGGAGATAACGGATGTGGCCTCCAACTCGATCTCACGGATTGAACGTGGGTTACTGATGCCAGCCCTGCCTACCTTGATTGACATCTGCAACGCCCTTGGAACCGGAGCTGATGCCATCCTGTCAGCCTATGTTACGGTGGATACTCCCATTCGATGGACACCTCTGGCGGAGAAGCTGGGAGGGCTGGACTTGGAGAAGCAGCATAAGATTGAGGCTATACTTGATTGCTTGATCGAGACGATTTAGAATGATAGGAAATAGCATAACAAGGCCAGCACCCACAATCAGGTGCTGGCCTTACTGCTCTACTTGACGATCCATATTAACCGTTCTATTTTACTCCATCCATATGCACCGTCGATTTGCTGATGCCGAACCTCTGGGCGGCGGCCCGGACCGTGGACCGGTTCTCTATGATGTAAAGAGCCAGGCGCTCCGCCCGCTCCTCCATATTTCCCTTCAAAACATCCTCACTCCCTGCCTCTTGTTGGTCCATCCTATGCGCCGCGCCGCCGGGAAATGCGAAAAACTTCTTGACATGGAGCGGGCTCCACATGTTATGCTGGGAGACGGACAAGTGAGAAAACAAGGAGGAACAGAATATGCGATATCGTACGTTGGGCCGGAGCGGCCTCCGGGTGGGGGAGATCGGCGTGGGCTGCGAGGGCTTTTTGGAAAAGACCCCGGAGCAGGTGCGGGAATGGCTGGACGTGTGCGAGGCGGCGGGGATCAACTGCATCGACCTCTACGCGCCCAACCCGGACTTTCGTTCCAATCTGGGCCGGGCGCTCCGGGGGCGGCGGGAGAAGTTCGTTCTCCAGGCCCATCTCTGCACCATCTGGAAGGACGGGCAGTACAAGCGGACCCGGGACGCCGCGGAGGTCCGGGAGGGCTTCGCGGACCAGCTCCGGCGGCTGGAGACGGACCATGTGGAAATCGGCATGATTCACTACGTGGATTCCCTGGCGGACTGGGAGACGGTGAAAACCGGCCCGGTGATGGCCTATGCCCTGGAATTAAAGGCGGCGGGGACCATCGGCTGCGTCGGCCTTTCCAGCCACAATCCCCAGGCGGCCCTGGCGGCGGTGAGGTCCGGGCTTATCGATGTGCTGATGTTCAGCGTGAATCCCTGTTATGACCTTCAGCCCGCTTCCGAGGATGTGGAGGAGCTCTGGGCGCCCAAGAACTACGCCGCGCCCCTTTTGAACATGGACCCGGAGCGGCAGGAGCTCTACGAGACCTGCCAGCGGCTGGAGGTGGGAATCACCGTCATGAAGGCCTTCGGCGGCGGGGACCTGCTCAGCGATTCCCTCTCCCCGGCGGGGAAGGCCCTGACGGCCTTCCAGTGCCTCCAATACGCCCTGGACCGGCCCGGCGTGGGCTGCGTCATGTCCGGGGCCCGGAGCCTGGAGGATCTGAAAAAGAGCGTCGCCTTTGAGGAGGCCCCGGAGGCGGAGCGGGACTATGCCGCCGCCCTGGCGGAGCTGCCCAAGATCAGCTGGAAGGGCCACTGCATGTACTGCGGCCACTGCGCCCCCTGCCCCCAGGGCATCGCTGTGGCGGACGTGACGAAATTCCTGAACCTCTCCCTGGCCCAGGGCGCTGTCCCCGAGACGGTCCGGGAGCACTACGCCGCCCTTCCCCACGGGGCGGGGGAGTGCGTCCGGTGCGGGGCCTGTGAGAAGCGCTGTCCCTTCGCCGTGCCCGTTATGGAGAACATGGCGAAGGCGGCGGAGCTGTTCGGGAGGTGAGGGGCCGGATGCGCACGGTTTTGATACTGGACGGCCAGGGCGGCGGCGTGGGGAGCCGGCTGGTGAAGCTGCTGAAGCCCCGCCTGAGCGGGGACTGCCGCCTCCTCTGCGTGGGAACCAACGTGGCGGCCACCGCCGCCATGCTGAAGGCCGGGGCCGCCCAGGGGGCCACGGGGGAGAACGCCGTGGTCTACAACGCCGCCCGGGCGGACGTCATCCTGGGGCCCATCGGCGTGGTGCTGGCCAACGGCATTTTGGGGGAGGTGTCCCCCGCCATGGCCGCCGCCGTCTCCGGGTCCGGGGCGGTGAAGATTCTGATTCCCTCCTCCTCCTGCGGCGTGTATGTGGCGGGAGTGGAGGAGTGCCGCCTGGAGGAGTACCTCCGCCGGGCGGCGGAGCTGGCGGTCCGGGAGCTGGGCCTATGAGCGGCGGCTTTTTGGAGACTGCCCGGGCGCACTGGGCGAAATACCCCCGGATGGAGCCCCGGGACTTCGCCAAGCTGGCCTATCAGAGCGAGTTTGGCCCCGCCCACATGGCCCAGGGCCCGGACAGGGTGCTGGCGGCCCTGCTGGCGGAGCGGAAGGAGGCGGGGCCGGAGCCCCTGCCCCCGGAGCCCATCGGGGGCGGCCTCTGCCGCTTCCATATCACCCAGGCCCTGTCTTCCCTGTGGGAGCTGCCGCTGATTGGGCGGATGTTCGCCCGGACTGCGGGCCTGACGGAGGGCACGGAGGCGGGCCTCTTCGAAAAGCTGGAGGCGCTGGCGGCTCTTCCGGTCCCCGGCCTGCCGGACTATCTGGAGAGCTGGCGGCGGGAGGGCTGTCCGCCGGTGCGCCACAGCGAGGCGTTCCGAAACGCCTACAACCCCCACTACCGGGTTTTGCGGCTGGACTGCGCCCGGTACCTCCCGGCGCTGCTTCCCCTGGAAAAGCTGGCCCGGGACACCCCGGAGCGGCGGAAGGGCCCGGCCCTCATTGCCATAGACGGCCGCTGCGGCAGCGGGAAGACGGGCTTTGCCGCCCTGGCGGCGGGGGTGCTGCCCTGCTCGGCCGATGTGGTGCACATGGATGACTTCTACCTCCCGCCGGATAAGCGGGGGACGGATTGGATGGAGGTCCCCGCCGGGAACATGGATCTGGAGCGGTTGAAAAAGGAAGTGCTGTCCTCCCTTGACCGGGACGGCGGCACGGCCTACCGGCCCTATGACTGCCGGGCGGGCCGCTTGAAGGAAGCGGTGGAGCTGTGGGAGCCCCTGACCCTTGTGGAGGGCACGTATTCCCAGCACCCGGCCCTGGCAAAGTACTACGATTATAAAATCTTCCTCACCTGTGAGCGGGAGGAGCAGACCCGCCGCCTCCGGGCCCGGGAGGGGGAGTATTTTCCCACCTTCGACCGGGTGTGGCGGACGCTGGAGGAGCGGTATTTTGCCGCGTGCGGCACGGAGGGGGCCGCCGATCTGGTGGTGGATACCACAGGATTTTTCGATTGAAAAAAAGGGGCTTGGCAAGCGCCGGGCCCCTGTGGTATACTGGTCGGGAAGCAACCCGCCGCCAGGAAGGCGGCGGACTGTCAGAAGACGGGAAAACTGATTTGCAAGGAGTTTTTCCCATGAACGAAACCAAGACCCAGCGACCCGTCCAAACCCTGGCCATGGCCGCCATGCTGATGGCCGTGGGCTTCGTCCTGCCCTTCTTTACCGGGCAGATCCCCCAGATCGNAAAGATGCTCTGCCCCCTGCACCTGCCCGTGCTGCTGTGCGGCCTCCTCTGCGGCTGGAAGTACGGCCTGGCCGTGGGCTTCGTCCTGCCCCTGCTGCGCAGCGCCACCCTGGGGATGCCCCCCATGTTTACTGCCGTCGCCATGGCCTTCGAGCTGGCGGCTTACGGCTTCCTGGCGGGCTTCCTCTATGCCCGGTCCCGCTGGCAGTGCGTGATCTCCCTGTACCGCTGCCTGATTGCCGCCATGATCGGCGGGCGGATTGTCTGGGCCGCGGCCCAGGTGATCCTCTCCGGCGTGTCCGGCCAGGCGTTCACCTGGCAGATGTTCCTCTCCGGCGCGNTTCTCACCGCCATCCCCGGCATTATCCTTCAGCTGGTGTTCATCCCCGCGGTGATGGTGGCTTTGGACCGGACCGCGCTGGTCCGCTTCCGCAAAAGCGGGGAGACGGTTCCGGCGGCCTAAGCCGCCCGGATCAGCGGGAGGTCAGGAAGACCTCCGCCAGCATGGACTCCATTTGGTCCAGCCGCGCCGCGTCCAGCCCCGCGTAATTGACCACCAGCGTATGGTCATAGGCGGGATTGGGAACGGCGGCGTATTCCGACAAAAACCCAAGACGCACCCCCAGGCCCTCCGCCCGACGGCGGAGGGCCTCGTCGTCCTCCTCCGTCTTCAGCCGGAGGAGGAAGTGGAGCCCCGCCCCCCGGTCGGTGAGGGAGGCGGCGAAGGGGCATTGCCGGAAACGCTCCAGCACCGCCTCCCGGAGGAGGCGGTATTTTTTCCGGGTCCGGGAGAGGTGCTGCTCATACCCGCCGCCGCCCAGGAACCGGGCCAGCACCTGCTGCTCCAGGGCGGGAACGGTGGAGGCGTAAAAGCCCAGCTCCCGGCGGCAGCGCTCCAGCAGCCGGGGCGGCAGGACCATGAAGCCCACCCGCATGGAGGGGGAGATGGTCTGGGAGAAGGTGTTCATGTAAACCACCCGCCCCCGGCTGCTGGAGCGCTGCCGCCGGGAGCTGGGC
>NZ_CAJMXG010000208.1:0-5212 GCF_905219725.1 Oscillibacter sp. CU971 | reverse complement strand
CAGACCAGATGCCGTTCTCGTCCATGGGGTCAAACATATTCCCCAGGCCCCACCATTGATGGACAATTTCATGGATCGTCACCTGAGCGGAGGAGCCGCCTTTTGCGCCGTTGGCCAGGTTTTCAGCGGTATAGTCCAGCTCGTCTGCAATGCTGGCGCCGTCTCCGGCATATCCGCCGCCGCTGCTTCGCCGCTCAATCAGGTTAAAGGTCCCATCTCCATAAAAAGACAACGGGCCGATATGTTCGGTACAGTATTCAATGGTCTGGCGGATGGATTCCGCGGCGTTCATAGCCTCCATGACGGGCTGATGCTTACGGCTGTAATAGAAATTGACAGTAATGCCCGCCCGTTCCACCGGAATTTCCTCCCGGATATAATCCCCGGCATATATAATCATGCGATAGCTGTCCCGCTCCATGCGCCATGTTTTTGTGCTGTCCGGATTTTCCCGCAGCAGCTCAGTGGAGCCAAGCCCAAACAAAATGGGAGTCATATGTCCGGGGAGGGTGATGTCCGTCACGTTAGGAAGGTGATCTCCCTGATACCACACGTTATAGGGACAGGGCGACAGCGCGTCGTTTTCTAGCTCCATATAGGCGCCGCTGATTTCCAGACTGCCCTGTTCAGCGGACACGATATTCCACTCCTGGGGAAAACCGCCATATTCCATGGTAAGCTCAATTTCCGGGGCGGCAGGGATGACCACAACGAACGCCTTTTTATTGATTTCCTGCCTATCCTCCAAGGTAAACGGCACATCTGCGCCATTTGCTTGAATGGAGGAAATTTCGTATCCCGGATTGATAAGGAAACGGACATTCTGTTCCTGACCGCTGGTATTTTGAAGCTGAAATTGGGCCTTCCCATATACGCTGCCCGTTTTGGGGTCGGGACGCACGTCTGCATAACGGCCAGAACAGGTGACGGCCTCCATATATTCAGAGGCAAATACAAAATCATAATCCATATCCGGGCTGCTGTGGTCGAGAAAGGGCTGGCCCATATAGAGCAGGCTGGAACAGGCTATCAATACCGCCGCTATCGCTGGACGGTAAAATCGCCGGATATTATGAGCAAATGAGCCGAGCGGTCCCTTCCCGTATTGACGCACACAGAGATAGGACAATACCCACAGTCCGGACATTGCCAGCAGCCAGGTAAGGCGCATATAGGCCACCGAGCGAAAAATACGGTAATTGGAAAAATCATCGGAGACCGCCCAAACGCAGGGATTCAGCCAGCAGAGCTGCCATTTCTCCTTCCAGACCGTCAGACTGAGGGCGGCAAAGGCGGCAAAGAGGGCCAGAGACAAATCAGCCCGCCGAGTGAATTGACAGGCGGCGGAGGCAAACAAAATCGCCAGAGGAATCGCTCCGTACATAAAAATCAGGTGTATCAGCAGATAGCTTTCCACATCAAAGACCGCACCCAGTTTCATTATGGCATACGGAAGCCAGGCCAACGTGGTAATGGCCTGGGCCAGAATGGAGACACACAGCAGCGCCCCCAGCCGGGTCAGGGCGGCGGTCATGGGAGACACCACCGCATGGGTCAAGGTTTCCATGCCGTCCCGCCGGAGCCTGTCCATGCTCCAGACAGTGAGAATCGCAAATACAACAGCCCCCAGAATACCGCCGGCCAGAGCCGGATTTGCAAGATACATCCCCTGCATGGTGGTGACATAGCCGCTGTCGCTGCTGGAATACAGAGGCCGGTAGACCGTCAGGCCGACAACCGGAGAGAGGGCGGTCAAAAGAATCGCCAGCCAAGTAAGGCGGTTCTGGAGCAATCGGGTCAGCTCCAAACGAAATTGCCGCAGGGTGTTCATTGCATCGCCTCCCTGGAGATGAGATAAAGATAGGCATCCTCCAGCGCAGGCTCCACCTGTTCCACAAAATCAGGAAGTTCCTCCGCCACGGCGCGGCAGACGATACCCTGGGCCGTGTTGACACGGGAGGTAATATGCAGGCCCGCTTCCTGCCGCCGGTCTTTCTCTCGGAATATACCACCGTGGCCCACAGCTCCGGCGATCAGCTCGGCGGGAGTACCGGCAAAGCGGATACGGCCCTGGTGTATCACAATAAGCTGATTGCACACTGACTGAACATCCTCAATAATGTGGGTGGACAGAAGCACCAGCCGGTCTTGGGCCATTTGGGAAAACAGATTGCGGAAGCTGATCCGCTCCTCCGGGTCAAGGCCCACCGTNGGCTCGTCGAAAATCAGGAAATGAGGATTGCCCAGGATGGCCTGCGCGATTCCCACCCGCTGGCGCTGTCCGCCGGATAGAGTACGGATTTTTGCTTTCTGCTTCTCCTCCAGATTGGTACTTTGGATAGCGGCGGCAATGGCCTCCTTGCTGTTGACGATTCCTTTCAGCGCCGCCATGTAGTCCAGGAACTGCCAGACCGTCAGCTCGTCAAACAGCCCAAAGGACTGCGGCAAATAGCCCAAGCGGGCTTTCAGCAGCCGCTCCTGCTTCATCAGGGGCTTTCCGTCTACCGAGATCACTCCCTCCGTGGGGAGCAGGCCCGCCACCAGGAGCTTCATCAGGGTGGACTTTCCCGCTCCGTTCGGCCCCAACAGGCCGATGAGGTTCGGGCTTCTCAGGTTCAGATCGATTCCCCGCAAGGCGGTTTTACCTGATGGGTAGGTCATGGACAGATTAAAAATCTCCACATTCATCTGTGTTTCATCCTTTCCGCTTGAGATTGCAGTCAGGATAACAGAAGAATGTGGAGTTCGTTTGTGGTTAATATGTGGTTTGTGTGGAGTTTGGCAGAATCAGTGTCGCACAGACGCCTCTTTCAGAGTTTTGGATTTGACAACTGCCCCCATGTTGTTCCGCTATTTTTTGAACAAGATAAAGCCCTAATCCACTTCCGCCAGTCTGGCGGCTCCGGGATGGGTCGCCGCGAAAGAACGGCTCAAACAGGTGCGGCAGCTGCTCCGGGGCAATATGCGCTCCTTCGTTTTCTACATTCAAAATAATATTGTCCTCTTTCCTACGGGCGGAAATCCAAATCTTGATGCCCTCCGGCGAGTGGAGCGCGGCATTAGAGAGCAGATTGCCCAGGGCCTTTTTCAAGAGAGCCGGATCTCCCGCACTCCAGATTTCCGACGGTAAATCTACGATAACTGTTTGTTCTTTCTGCTGGAAAAGTTCGTCGTAATTTTGCAGACAGCTCCGAATCAGAGCGGCGAGCTCCACAGGAATCATAGACAGCTCCTCGCCCCGTTCCATACGGGAGACAGTCAAAAGCTCCTGTACCAGGCTCTCCATCTGGTTTGCCACAGCCAAGCTGCGGGCCAGATATTTGTCCCGATCCGCGTAGACGCCAATTCCGTCCAACATCCCGCCCAGCTGACCCTTCAAAACGGTGATGGGGGTTTTCAGCTCATGGGAAACCGCCGAGAAGAAATCCCGCTGGGCCTGCTCCAGCTGCTGTTCCCGCTCTACGTCTTTTTGGAGGGCATCATTCGCGGCCTGGAGTTCCTGCATGGAACGGGATAGGTGATCCGCCAGTTCGTCCAGATTGTGGGCCAACGTACCAATTTCATCTGTACGCTGTTCTCCGCACCGCCAGCTGAAATCCAATTCAGACAGTTTTTGGGAGATTCCGCTCAATCGCACAATGGGCCGTGTGATGAAGTGCGCGTAGAACAGGGAGGTAAGCACAGACACCAGCAGAATGGCCGCGGCCAGCCAGGGCCAGATATGTCCCAAAGCCTCCGCCGCCTGATTGACCGCGCGAGTGCTGGCAAAGATCAGCAGCTGACAGTTTTCGGAGGAATCCTGAAAAGAAAACTCGGTTCCAATACAATGTACGATATAATCCTCGTTTTCTTTGTTGGGCTGAATGCCCTCGACCGACGAATGGGTCGGCGTCATTTCCCATTGCCCATGTTCTCCTGTCGGTATGATGTCGGAGGGGTCAACGCCACCGACAACATTCCCCGCGGAATCCTGGATACTCACCGGGACGCCATACTGGAACGTGAACTGTGAAAGGAGCGGCCCACAGTCAGCCAGTGTATATTCTTCCAGCTGTTTTACCAGACGTTCAGCCTGGGCAGCCAGCAGACGCTCCTGATCTACTGTGTAGGTCAGCGGCATAAGCTGGGCAATCAGGCCATAGGTCAAAGCGCAGACTGCCGTCAGCAGCAGGCAGGTGACGAGGAAAATTTTTGTTGTCAGACTATTTTTCAGCTTCGTAATCAATGCGATACCCCACCCCTCTAATTGTTTCGATGTAATCCAGTCCCAGCTTTTTTCGCAGATTCTTGATATGCGTATCGACAATTCTCTCGTCACCGTAAAAGTCATAACTCCATACCCGGTTCAACAGTGTTTGCCTGGATAAAACACGCCCCTGGTTTTGGAGCAGGACCTTCAGCAGTTCAAATTCTCTTTGGGTCAAATCAACAATTTGCCCGGAAATGTAGACCTTGTACCCCTCCAAATCCAGGGTCAGAGCTTTATATGTAATCCGACCGGAGATGCTGTCTCCCATTGTCCGGCGCAGAATCGCACCAATTTTACGGAGTAGGACCGGCATGGAAAAGGGCTTTGGAATGTAATCGTCAACCCGCAGGTCAAAGCCTTTTAATTGATCTTCTTCGCTGTCGAGCGCTGTCAGCATGATGATTGGAATATCTGATTCCTCCCGAAGGGCCCTGCATACTTCATAGCCATTTAAGCGGGGGAGCAGAATGTCCAGCAGGATTAAATCGACATGGGAGCTGCGGAATACTTCGAGGGCCTGTTCGCCGTCGGAGGCGGTAACAACCTGATAACCCTCATTTTCCAAATAGTTCTGCAAAAGCTCCCGGATGTCGTATTCATCCTCGACCACTAAAATTTTCACCATGTGATTCACCTCACCAACGCGATTATAGCAGAGAATTATGAATTTTGCGTGGAGTTTTGTTTTCTGTCGCTTTTTAATCATTGACAGAATTTAGCTCTGGTAAATTGGCCCCTAATTCATTGTTTTCTGCTATGCAAAATTTGAGCAGAAATCCTATACTTCCAGATGCTATGCTTTCCTGCCTGTACTTTGTTTTCTGCCACCACGAGGGAAGGCCATCCAGTTTCCTGGACGGCCCCCCTGGGTACTATTTGCTTACGCATAGAAATTGACGCTGTTGGGTATTCCGACGAACATGTAGCAGTAGGTGATGCCGTCGTACTGGGTCACACCCACGC
>NZ_CAJMXG010000207.1:0-5226 GCF_905219725.1 Oscillibacter sp. CU971 | reverse complement strand
TCAGACAATGCCATTGACTGGGAGCGGCATATTGAAAACCGAAAATCTGCTGTACGCTGCAAGGTGGAGCATCCTTAAAGTCTTCCACCTTGCCGGAACTCAAAACGATCCAAAGTTCTGGGAACCAGAAAAAAAGAGGAAGCCTTGAAGCACAATAGGCAAGTGATGTCAGCAGGGGGGCGATTCCCACCATTTGCACTCTGGTTTTGACCTGTTTGCTCTTGGCCAGCGGCATATGACATACGAAACCGAAAAACCGATTATCCCTTGAAATATAAGGGCCACAAGGAAAGAACGACCCTACNCAATCCGAACAACTGACAACNNTTTGTNCAGGTTGGGTAGGGTCGTTCATCATCCAAATAAACAACAAACCCGAACCCATCCCCGATAGGGAACAAGTTCGGGTTATGTTGCTTTGGAGTAAGCGGACAAAATCGATTTTTCGGCCCCCTCGGTTTTCCCCGTTCCCCTTCCGCCGCGAGTCCAGCGAAGCGAGTCGCGGTGGAAAGTGAAGAAATTCCCGCCAGAGTGCAGTTTTCGGCGAAGCCGGAAACGGAACGGTGGCGGGAATCTCTGAGCTGGTGGACCNAACTCCTCTAAATCCGAACTTTTTATGTCATCCAGGGAAATGGTCTTTGCGCCGTCCTTATAGTTGAAGGTCAAAACAATTTTATCCTCATGCACAAAAACCGCATTGACAAAGCAGTCAATCAGCCGCTGCCNCTCCTCCTCGTCGGCGGTGTCCGTGTCCCGGAACTTACGAAGGAAAAAGGCGATTTGCTCCCGTGTCAGGACAGGCCGCTTGATTTGCTCCCGCAAAACACTTTCCTCCAACTGNGCCTTTTGAGCTNCCAGCGCCGCCAAGCGCTCCTTGGTGGACGCCGTAAGAATGCCCGCTTGGATAGCGTTCAGCATGCTTTCAATGCCCTTCTCGACCTCCGCCAACTGCTTTTGAAGCAGCCGCAAGTCAAAGCTCTCATCCCCCTGCAAGTCAAGAAGCCTGTCTACATGCCGCTCCATCAAAGCATCGTCCATGACCATCAGCAGGGTTTGCTGTACGGCAAGATTTTCAATCCAATCTTTTTTGACCGCTCTCTTGTCACAGGTCTTTTTCCGTTTGGCGTTTCCGCACTTGTAATAGTGGTGAATTTTCCCGGTCTTGCTTGTCCCACTCTCCCCGGCCATCATCCGCCCGCACTTGCCGCAAAACAGTTTCGTGGTCAAAAGGTATTTGTCGGAGGCTTTCGCCATAGCCGGGGCGTGCTTGTTCTTCTCGACCCGTATCTGTACCCGGTCAAAAATCTCCTGCGGGACGATAGCCGTGACCCCGCCGGGGATANCCGTGTCACGGTAGCGAAACTCTCCAATATAGGTCCGGTTCTTCAAAAGCGTGCTGAAGCTGGAATATTTGAACGTCNGCCCCTTCCGGNTCTTNATGCCTCGTTGATTCAGGTCCGTGAGGATATTCTTTATCGTGTCCCCCTCGGCGTAGCGCTTGAAAATCTCCAGCACAACAGGGGCCGCCGCCGGGTCAAGCCGCAAACGGTGGTCCTCCAGCACATACCCAAAGGGAGGCGTCCCGCCGTTCCGGTTGCACTTCAGGGCGTTTTCGGCCTGGCCCCGGCGTATCTTCTCCGCAAGCTCGGCGGAGTAGTATTCCGCCATGCCCTCCAGCATGGATTCCAAAATGATGCCCTCCGGCCCCTCCGCTATGTGTTCCGTAGCGGAAACGGCCTTGACCCCGTTCTTTTTCAGGATGTTCTTGTAATGGGCNCTGTCAAAGCGGCTTCGGGCAAAGCGGTCCAGCTTCCAGACAAGCACGGTGTCGAACAGGCGGCGAGAGCTGTCCCGGATCATCCGCAAAAAGTCCTCCCGCTTCTCGGTTTCCTTAGAGGCGGATTTTGCCCGGTCGATGTAGGTGTCAATCACCATCAGCCCGTTTTTCTCGGCGTNGGCNCTGCNCTCCCGAATCTGGCCCTCTATGGATTCCTCCCGCTGATGGTCGGAGGAAAAGCGTGCGTAAATCACAGCGTTCATTTTTTCGATTCCTCCATCATCTGGAATAGGGTTTCTTTCAGCTTGCTGTTGAAGGGTGAGCCGGGGTCAAAGCACATTTCGATGAATTGCCGCATGTCCTCGCTGCTGGGCGGCAGGTCCGGCTTGCACTCGTACAGCTTGCCCTGGGGCTGGTCGGTCCGGCAGCATAGATAATCCATAGAAATGTCGAAGCAGTCCGCCAGCCATAGCAGGAGCTTGACGGACGGGGCCGTTTTCCCTGTTTCCGTCTTGGCAATGGTGGCCTGATTGCTTCCGCAGAGCTTTGCAAGCTCTGCTTGTGAAAGGTGGTATGTTTCCCGGAGCTGCTTGATGCGTTTCCCGATACGCTCCATGAAATCGCCTCCTTATGTATTCTATTTTAGCTCAAATTCATATTCATGTAAATTCTAAAATAGGATATTATAAATTCTTAAATATTTGCCTATGCCCCGCAGGGCATGACAACGACGGCGATTCCCATGGGGACCGGACCGCCCCACTTTTGAAGCTACCGGCGGGGAATTGCCATGGAGCGAAACCATCCGCTGGTGCCGCCGACTTGTGCCCAGGCGTCGGCGTGGCGGGCCTCCGAAGTATCAAAATACAGCATTCCATTTTGTAAACAATAACGGACTGCCCCCTGTCGTTCCAATCAAACGGTAGGAGGCAGTAAGAATTTGCTATGTTTCACTCGAAATCAGTCAGGATAGCGGGTCCATATCTCATAAAACCTGNCGTCGGATTTCTCCTTGGGGAAATAATAGGAGTTGATGCCCACGAACCCGCCTTCAAAACCGAGATCATGCACGTTCCCCTCGCAGCAATCGACCACGCATATTTCCCGGCCGCTATCATCTCGCTCCGTCTGGAGGACGCCGCTGGCGGCCGCCACGAGATGCGTGACCTTCTTGTTCTGGTCAAACAGTATCACGATATCTCCGGGCCGTATCTGGTGAATGTCCTCCACTTTTCTGGCTGGGAACTGATTGCCGCCGGTGTTCCCGCCTCCAAAAACCGCGTCGCTGACCACGCCCGCGAACCCACCGCAGGCCCGCCGCATGCTTGAGTGATACTGGTTTTCGATGGTGGACAGCGCCGAACTCATGGTCCCAAGAACCCGACCGCCGATCTCCACGCCGTCGTCCCGTAGTCCTGCGCCTTTTTCTCCATAGGTGTCCCATGGGGAGCCGGGGAAATATACCATCATCACCTCGTTTATGATCTCCTTGGCATTGTCCTCCGAAACCGCCTTTCCATTCCGAAGCCTCAGCCCGCCGCCTGATCTGTGGCTGAATCGGCGCTCGTTTGCTGTGGCGCCAATCCGAGCAGAATCCGGGTCAGCCGTTCAATCACAGCACAGCCTTGGGCACGGCTGACGGTTTTCTCGCCGCTGAAGCTGCCGTCAGGATAGCCAGAGAGCAATCCCAGCGCAAAGGAGCTTTTCACCGCCTCTCGGTATTGTTCAGGAATACTATCATAATCGGTGATTTCCTCCTGCTCCTTGCGCTTTTGGTCGTCTGTCGCCGTACGGTAATCCAAAACACCGGATATGAGCAGGGCCATGTCATAGCGTGAGAGGTCATCTCCGGCGTTTGCCTTGAATATCTCCAAATCACCGAATTTTTCATTGTCCTGAAAATACCATTATTGTCTAATGCAAACCAGTTGGGCCACCACCAGGGCTGTCCCGGGGTGTTTTCATATATACCCCATGCGTAAAATGACCGTGACAGCATCACTACAAACTGTGCGTTTGTGACATTGGCGGAGGGCAGGAAAGTCCCGTCTATATAGCCAGATACAACGCCCCTCGTAGCGGCAAGCTGAATAGCGCTATGGGCCCAATGATTCGAAGGGACATCTTTAAACTTCACCGCAGAAGCGGAAACTGCAAGGCTAGCGCAAAGAATCATGGCCAGTATCAAGGAAATAAACCTTTTCAAATACGTTTTCTCCTTAATCTCGGATTTGCGCCATCAAAGGGANTGGCCGTTACTTAAACGCCCTATACAGGAACGTCACAATCTGCCCACGGGTGCAGATTGCGTCGGGGGAGAAGGTGGTGGCTCTGGTACCCTGGGTAATGCCCTTCTCTACTGCCCAGGCAATGCCCTTTGTGAAGTCATCGGGATAGACGTCGGTAAAAGCGGTGGATTCCTTCTCTGCCGGTTTCCCCGCTGCCAACCACATGAAGTTCACCGCCCTGGCGCGGGTGCAGGGGGACGGCAGCATCTCCGCAGTAACCACCATGCCTTGACCGTTGGCCCAGCGGAGAACAGAATCACGTTCCGCCTCTCCCTCTTTCGCGCCGGGTTTGCCATTGGCCCGCCAGAGAAACGTNAAAATGTGAGAGATCGNGCAAATGTCCTTTGTCCCAAAGGTCGTTGCGGTCTTGCCGTTGGTGATGCCTTGCGCTACCGCCCAACTAATGGCCTCCGCATAGGGGGAGTCGGCGGCTACATCTGTAAAGGCAGGTTTTCCGTTAGTCGCAGGGGCGGGAGCAGAGGGGGCAATGGGCTTGCTAGAGGCGGCGGGCTTGTCGGTCGAAGAAGCGCCTGGGAAGCCGCTTTGAAGGTCCGCCGCCGTCGGCACGAAGAACGCGATCGTGTCTATAGTATCAGGGATACTGCTTCCCTCCGCGCCGCCGCCTGTGTTTATATCTTCCATTATGGAAGACGAAGATTCTAAGCAGCTCATGACATAGAACGCGTTTTCATAACCCGCGTCCTGCGCACTAAGCTGGTAATATCCATCATCCACGCCCTCAAAATACGTGAAATATTCCTCCACGACAACATACCTATTCCCGGACTTGTTCAATCCAACAATATTAGGTTCCAGCCGAATCGTCGTTGTTGTAGTGGTCTTAGTCGAACCGTTCTGTTTCGTTTCAACTCTGGCATCGGGGACTTTGATAACAGTGCCCTCCGGGACCGCATACACCGCAGTCGCTTGATGGATTGAAGATTCCTGCGGGTCCTGCAGCTCCTCGCCAGTGAAGGTATAGTAAACATAGTCCTCCGCAAAGGAAAGCCCGGCGATCTGTTCTTTGGAAATCGTGTAAAGAATGGGATTGGAAAGGGTGTAGACGTTTCTAATGTCATTAAGTTTAGGAATAAGGAGAAGATAAAGTCAAAAAAAGATGTAAAAAGGGGTTGACAAAGGAGGAAAAATGTGCGGCGAAGC
>NZ_CAJMXG010000206.1:0-5286 GCF_905219725.1 Oscillibacter sp. CU971 | reverse complement strand
TGTGGTATTTTCCCCGCCCCAACCGTTTAAAGAGTGAATCGGCGCCAATTCAACCGAAAAGGAGGAGAGCTTTTATGCTTGCGATCTGCCTCGCCATGCTGGAGACCGAACAGGACCAGCGGCGGTTTACGCGGCTCTTTGAGGCTCACGAGAAAAAAATCTACGGGGTGGTCCTGCAAATTTTGGGGGACCAAACTCAGGCGGAGGACGCCGCCCAGCAGACCTGGCTCAAGCTGGTGCAGAACTGGGACCGAGTCTCCGCCCTGCCCTGGGCGGAGACGGAGGGCTACGCAGTCACCGTGGCCAAGAACTGCGCCATGGACATCCTCCGGACAGAGCGGCGGACCATCGCCTTCCCGGAGGACTGGGACCCGCCGGCCCCGGAGGACCATCAGGACGAATATGACTACCTAGTCTCCCTGATCCGGGCCCTGCCGGAGAGCTACCGGCGGATCCTGGAGCTGAAATGCGTGGAGGAGGAGAGCAATCAGGAGATCGCCCAGCGGATGGGACTCAAGGAGTCCACCGTATCCATGCGGGTGCTGCGGGGGCGGAAAATGCTCCGGGAACAGCTGGAAAAGGAGGGATATTTCGANGACGCGGTTTGAGGATTGTCTCCGCCGGGGAATGATGGACGCCAACGTGGCACAGTATGGACGTGTCATCCAGAGGATGGANACACGGGAGCTGGACGCCTCCCCCCANTACTACCGGGAGCGAACGCGCCTCCTGACAGACCCCCAGAGCTGGGCGAACCAGCGGACCGGGATTCGCGGAAAACGCCTGAANTGGCGGCTGATCGCTATTGTGGCGGCGCTGCTGCNCCTCGCCGCCTGCGGTTACGCCCTGGTGACCGGGCAGTTCTCCCAGTGGTTCTCCAGCCTGGGGGTGAACCCCCAGGCCCCGGAGACCTCCGAGGAGGTACTGACCCGCACGGGCACGGCCATCCAGCAGAGCCAGACCGTGGGGGACGCGACGGTGACCCTGAACGCCGCCGTGTGGGACGGAAACAACGTGTGGCTGTCCTTTACGGTGGAGAGCCCGAACATCCCGGAGGAGATCGAACGGTACAGCAACCTCTACTCAGGCGACTGCCGCCTGATTCTGCGGGAGGACCAGTGGGTGGAGTCCGAAACGAACTCGACCAGACAGAACTGCGCCCTGGAGAACAAGACCCCGGAGGAAACGGAGAAGGCCGTTCAGGACCGGCTGGCCATGGGGCCGTTTGACTGGCTCAACATGATGCTGCCGGAACAGCGGGAGGGGAACACCCNTTTCTTCCAGTATGCAAAAATGCTGCCCGTCAGCTCCTTCTCGGAGACGACGCGGCCGGAGCTGACCCTGCACATCGAAAACCTGGCCGCCCTTCCGGACAACGGGGACCTGAACTCTCCGGGCGAGATCTTTGCCGAGGGCCCCTTTGACCTCACCTTCACGCTGGAGGAGCCCATCCTGCCCATCCACTACGGGGGCGCGGATGAGGAGATCACCCTGGGAGAGACCCTAGAGGTCCCCATGCGCTTCACGGATTTTGAGCTCTCCGCCCTGGGCCTGACCGCCAGATGCGAGATTCTGGCCCCGGTGGCCGAGCACGAGCCAGGGCCCGGGGAGGAACCGGACCCGGACAAGCTGTACCTTGGGGACCTGAACCACGCCAATATTGAGAGCTCCTGGGGCCTCTGGCTGGAGGACGGGAGCTATGTGGACCTCACATCGATGGGCGGCGGCGGCGGCGGCGACTTCAATGGAACCTTCGTGATGGACTTCCGCCGCGACTACACCTATCCTATCGACCCCGCCACGGTGACGGCGCTGGACATCGGCGGGACCCGGATCGAGCTGAGCGGGCTGAAGCGGACGCCGGGGCCGATAAATAAAAATATTTACTAATACAAAAAATTTAGAAAATCATGTGGCGCGAAGCCCTCCCGCTCCGTTTAACAAGCAGAACGAGCGGGAGGGCTTTCCTCTTCCCGCCGGAAAAGAAAGGAAGGTATCATTATGAAGACATGGAAACGATTGGCGTCCGGGCTGCTGGCCCTGGCCCTGCTGGCGTCCCTGAGCTGCGCAGCCCTGGCGGCAGAGCCCAAGAAGACGGTGGAGGAGTCCCCGAAGCCCGCCGGACAGTTCTCCCGGTGGTTCTCCAGCCTGGGGATCAACCCCAAAACGCCGAAGGCCTCGGAGGAGGTCCTCTCCCGCATGGGCACCGCCATCAAGCAGAGCAAAACCGTGGGGAAGACGACGGTGACCCTCAACGCCGCCATTTGGAACGGAAAGAACCTNTGGCTTTCCTTTGACGTCAAGAGCCCCGGCATTCCGGAGGAGGTCCAGCAGTACACGTCCCTCACCACGGAGAAGTGCAGCCTCAAGCTGCGGGACGACCAGTGGAAGGAGTACACCCGAAACAATCTGGAGGAGTTCTACTCCAACGATCCGGAGGTGACTCCGGAGGAGGCGGAGAAGAAAATCCAGGCCGAGCTGGCCAAGGGGCAGACGGGCTCTTTCTGGTTTTCGCCGGAGGGACGGGAGGGAAACACCCTCAGCTTCCAGACCAACATAAGCCTGGACTCCCGCTTGTTCACAGAGACCCGGCAGCCGGCGCTGATGCTGCACCTAGAGAACCTCGCTCCCAGCGACAGCCCGGACAAGGTCTTTTTGAAGGGCCCCTTTGACTTCACCTTCACGGTGAAAAAGCAGTTCCCGCCCATCCAATACACGGGGGCTGATGCGAAGATTACCCTGGGGGAGACCAAGAAAGTTCCCATGCGTTTCACGGAGCTCCAGATTTCCTCCACGGGCCTGTCCGCCAGAGGCGAAGTCCTGGCCCCGATAGACGACCTGCCGAAGGCCGGAGAGAAGGAGGACCCTGACAAGCTGTACCTTGGGGACCTGAACCACGCCAACATCGAAAGCTCCTGGGGCCTCTGGCTGAAGGACGGGACCTATGTGGACATCACGCAGATGGGCGGCGGAGGCGGCGGCGGCAAAGAGGGAGAGACCTTCATGATAAGATTTGACCACGATTTCCCCTACCCAATCGACCCCGCCGTGGTGACAGCGGTGAACATCGCCGGGACCCGGGTGGAGTTGGGAAAGCTGACGGCTGCAACGGCATAAGAAATCTTTGTCAGGTATAACCATCCCCATCGTGTGCTTAATCAGAACAATTGATATAGAGGAGACGGATATATTATGAAGAAGACAGGCCAAAGACTCTGCTCACTCACGCTGGCTCTCACCTTATGCTTGGGCCTTTGTATTTCGGTTTCGGCAAAACAGGCGGCGATTCAGTATAACACTGAGCCCACAAGCATTGGCGGCATCAGCCAATTGAAAGAGAAGTATTCCTCCCTTTATGTCGGTGAAGATTCTTCTGCCTGGGCTTCCGCATGGTTGCGGGACAAAGCGGGAAATACTCTTTCGGCGGGCAGCCTGGGCGTGGAAGCCAGACTGTACAACAAAGACGGAGAACTCTGCGCCAGCACTGGTATGCGTTACAATACCAAACCTGCCAGCTTTGTGAGCGCAGTCACCACCGTTTCATCCGAAGGCTACTGCAGCTTTGGACACATTCGGACGATCTACTTTAAGGATTTCGATAGTTTCAGAGTGGAGAATGACAAGCGCTTGACAGCTGGAGACGATTTTACCTATTTGCCTGAAAGCAATTCCTACAAATTCCCGGACAAGCTGTTGGCTGTGCTGAAGGAAAACGAAAACGGCTATCCTGTAAACAGCTTGGGAGAAACCTATGGTTCTGCGCTGCTGGTGGGCTATAACGACAACTATACGATGCCTCCAGTGCTGCTATCTGCGGTTGGCAGCAATGGGGTTCATGGCTATGTCCGCGAAGCAGACTTGAGCCCTTACCTTGCTACGAGGAAGGACGCCGTGGCTTATATGTCTAAGCTGGAAAAAAATCGGATACTTCCGCTTTATGATAGGGATGGGAATGTGATAGGAACTTTCGTGTTGGATGGTTCTTTCACAAGCGGAACAACAACAAAGGAATTGGAAAGCGCCCAGGCAGCAGCGGCGGCAAAACCTGGAGCGCAAACCAGTCAAAGCGTAAAACTTCCAACGGCAAAGGTGGAGCTTGCTAAGTTGGCAAAACGCTCCCAGGACAACTGTCCCTATCAGCGGAACAGCAAAGGGGAAACCTATGGTTCCTCTGCCGCAGTTGGCAACGTCGGTTATGCCCCGGCTTGGGTAACGGTGGTGTCGACAGACGGCGATCAAGGTGTTGTCCAGGCCAAAGATTTCTTTCTTGCGAAACCGGGTGTTCTTCCCGTGTACGACCTGGAAGGGAAAGTGATTGGTGAGTTTCTGATCGAGGAATTTGTACCTCCCTCCGAATATAAGCCCGGTATGTCTATGGAAGAAGTCAAAGCCTTAGTGAAGGACGGTTGAATCATGCGGGGCCTGGGAATCCCAGACCCCGCCGTAAATCTTCAAATCATGAGTGCGGAGAGTGTAAAAGAGGTCAGAAACTAGGCCGGGGTACTGGTCAGAAAAATTCACAAGATGTTCCCTTTTCTTTTCGCCACAGATATGCTATATTGATTACCAAGAACGGTGTGAGTGATACGGCACGGGACGGGAAAAACTATGAGTCAGTATGAAAAGCTGTTGTTGGTGATTCTGAGCGGGACCAGGGACAAAAATTTGCTATTCTCTGATTTGCGGCTTGTGCTTGAGCGGCTGGGTTTCCAGTGCCGGATTAAAGGAGACCACTTCATTTATACAAAGGCTGGCATAGAGGAAATCATCAATATCCAGCCTGTGGGAAGCATGGCGAAGCCATATCAGGTAAAACAGATCCGAGGAGTGATTTTGAAATACCAGTTGGGAGGTGGCGTATATGAAATATGAGATCATTTTGTATTGGAGCGAAGACGATAACGCTTATATCGCCGAAGTGCCGGAGTTATCCGGCTGTATGGCGGATGGTCCTACAGCGGCAGAGGCGCTGCGCAATGTGGAGCTGATTGCTCAGGAGTGGATTGAGACGGCGCGGCAGTTGGGGCGTCCAGTACCGGAGCCGAAGGGCCGTTTAAAGTATGCGTGAAAAACCAATGTTTTGGCGGTGACCCATAACTTGACCCAGAACAGGAAATTTCTCTGTGGAATCAGTGGAACAGGCAGTACGAAGGGCTGTTAATATTCTAGGAAAACAGCATCAAATGGAGCAAAAAGCGTTTGCTGTGAGCCCTCAGACAAGCTACGGACCAGAAGGCCGGGGGTTCGAATCCCTCAGGGCGTACCAAGAAGAATCCCCGTATTCTT